>JAKUSY010000258.1 GCA_022451445.1 Planctomycetota bacterium | reverse complement strand
TTCAACCGTAACGGCAAGGACCCAAACAGAACTTTTCGGACTCATTGATGCCTTATCCAATTCGTTATTTACCGATGAACTTTCCAACCTTTTAAGCCATACCCGAATCGAACAAATTTCCTTCAGCGAAGTTCGAAATCGCACATCCCAAACGTTTACTATTCGTATTTTCCACCGCAAACGACCTTCGCAGGTTATTAACCAAACTGTTTGGTATGGAAGGTATGCAAATAGGGGGACTGACTTCCGATTGATCCGTTCGATCGGAAAGTAATTCCGTTGTACTGAACCTGCCCGCCTCTGCTAGGGCTACTTCCGCTTCTTCTTGCCGCGTCCCCGGCGCTGACCCCGGCGGCCGCGGCCGCGGCCCTGCTCCCGGTCCTGGTCCTTTTCCTTTTTCCGACGCCTGCGGAACGCGTGGTGGTCGCCCTCCGGCTGCTTGCGCCGCGGCACCCGGGTCTCCAGCCTCTCGAGGCGCTCGAGCGGCAGCGTCAGGCGCTGGCTGAGATCCTGCTGGAAGCGCAGACGGTGGCCGGTGAGCGTATGACTGAAGCTCAGTCCCCCGGCGTGCAGAAACATGCGCTTGAGACCGATCTTCTCGGCCAGGAACTTATTGGCCTCAAAGTCCCCGTAGCGCTGGTCGCCGGCGACCGGCGCGCCGTGGCGCGCCGCCTGGACACGCAGCTGGTGGGTTCGGCCGGTATGCGGCACCAGGCGCACGAGCGAGATCCCGGTGCCGGCAAAGGTGCGCTCGAGCTCGTAGGAGGTCTCGGCGTTGGCCTTGCGCCCCGACCGTACCCGCACCTCGACACGGCTGCCGCGCGCCGCCCGTCCCAGGCAGTCGCTCCAGCTGCCGATGGGCGGCCGCGGCGCCGAGAGAAGCAGCGCCTTGTAGGTCTTCTCGACCTCGCGGTCGTGCAGGGCCTGCTTGAAGATCGCCCCCGCCTCCGGGTCGAGAGCGCAGACGATGAGACCGCTGGTGTCGATGTCGAGACGGTGAAGGAGCCACACCCGGTGCAGACCGCCGCCCGGCACCTTGATCCGGTAGCTCTCGTCCTCGAAGTCGAACTCTCCCTTCAAGAGGGCGTTGGAGGCCTTCCTGCCTGGATGGTTCGGATGGGAGAGCACCCCGGAGGGCTTGTCGAGCACCCAGATCGCCTCATCGCGGTACACCTCGCGGACGCCGCCATGCAGTCCCTTCGCCACTCCCTGGCGTTTTTTCCCACCACCCCCCGCGGAGCCTTCCCTTTCAGTCATGCCGCGCATGCTACAGTCTCGGCACCCGGCAGGGGAGCCTTTTTCCAGCCGAGCGCGCGGATGCGCGCTGTATAATGTGCCGCTTCCCACGGAGCCACCGACAGAGATGATTGCCGTACTCGACTACGATGCCGGGAACCTGACGAGCGTCGCCTGCGCCGTTCGCCACCTCGGCCACGAACCGGAAATAACCCGCGACCCCGATGTCGTGCGCTCGGCCGAGCGCGTCATCTTCCCGGGGGTCGGCGCCGCGGGCTCCTCGATGGAGAGCCTCGAGAAGCTCGGACTGGCCGCGGCGCTCCGGGACGCCCACTCGGCGGGCAAGCCCATCCTCGGCATCTGTATCGGCTGCCAGGTGGTTTTCTCCAGCAGCGAGGAGGACGGCGGCACCAACTGCCTCGGGCTGCTCGAAGGCGAGGTGGTCCGCTTCCGCTTCGCCGAGGGAAGCCGGCGCAAGGTCCCGCACATGGGCTGGAACGAGGTGCGCTTTACGGACCCCCATCCCGTGCTCGAGGGAATCCCCGCCGGCTCGCAGTTCTACTTCGTGCACAGCTACTACGTCGAGCCGGCAGAGCCCGGCGTGGCGCTCGGCATGACCTCCTACGGGGGCATCGACTTCACGGCCGCCGTGGCGAAGGACAACCTCGTGGCCGTCCAGTTCCACGCCGAGAAGAGCGGCCCCGCAGGCCTGCGCCTGCTCGACAATTTCCTGGGATGGAGCCCCTGATGCTGTCCAAACGACTCATCGTATGTCTCGACGTCCGCGACGGCAAGGTCACCAAGGGCGTCCAGTTCAAGGGCAACGTCGAGGTCGGCGAGCCCGTGGAGATGGCCGGGGAATACTACCGCCAGGGCGTCGACGAGCTGGTCTTCTACGACATCACCGCCTCGGCCGAGGGCCGCCCCATCGACATCGAGATGGTGCGCGAGGTGGCGAAGCGAATCTTCATCCCCTTCTCCGTCGGCGGCGGCATCCGCGACCTCGATGATATGCGCGAGGTGCTGCTGGCGGGCGCCGAGAAGGTCAGCGTCAACTCCCTGGCCGTACGGGAGCCCGGGATCATCGCCGACGGCGCCCGCGCCTTCGGCAACCAGTGCATCGTGCTGGGAATGGATGCCCTGGAGGTCGGCGCCAGCGAATCGATCCCCTCGGGCTACGAGATCGTCGTCAAGGGCGGCCGCGAGCGCACCGGCATCGACATGCTCGAGTGGGCGAAGAGGGCCGAGGCGCTCGGCGCCGGGGAGATCTGCCTCAACTCGATCGATGCCGACGGCACCCGCGACGGCTACGAGCTGACGGCCACCCGCATGGTCTCGCGCGCCGTGGAGATCCCGGTCATCGCCAGCGGCGGCGCCGGCACCAGCGAGCACCTCGCCCGGGTGCTCACCGACGGCGAGGCCGATGCCGCCCTCATCGCCAGCATGGTCCACTTCCTCGGCTTCACCATCGCCGGGATCAAGGGCGAGCTGGCGGCCGCCGGCATCCGGGTGCGGCTGGAGACCGGCAACGCCGAGGCGGACTGAATTATCGGTCGAAGGCGGCCTGGAATGGGGCTTTTGCGGCCATCCTTCTTTTCCGACCGGACAGTTCACCCGCGGCATTCTATAATTGAGGTGTGGGCGGAACGCCCCGAAGAACCATGAAAAAGAACCTCCTGATCCTCACCATGCTGCTGGCGGCTGGCGCCGGACCGGTCCCGGCCGACCCCATCGAGCTGCAGAACGGCCGCGTCATCCACGGAAAGGTCATCGGCAAGCTGCCCGCCACCGGCCCCGTCAGGATAACCTTCACCGGGGGAGGCTCGCTCACCCTCGAGCCGGGCAGGATCCTTCGTGTGCTGCGCGACTCGAGCTGCGACTTCAGGACCGCTACCGGGAAGCCCGGAAGCGACGGCAGCCCAAAGGGCGCAAAGCCCGCCGAGAAGAAACCCGGGGAGCTCCCGAAAAAGCCCGAAGAAAAGAAGAGGCCCGTTGAGAAAACGGAACAACCCGACAGGACCGACGCTGAGCCCATCGATGCGAAGCTCGAGGCCGAGATCCTGGGCTACATCAGCGAGCTCTCGCGCCAACGCTCCCAGAACAGGGTACGCGCCGAGGCCGCGCTGAAGCGCCTCGGGCCCGTGACCCTCCCCTACCTCGAGAAGGCGGCGCGCCATCCCTTCGCGCTGACGCGCAGGGCGATCATCCGGATCGTCGCGGAGACGGGAGGCCCCGATGGCGCCGAGCTGCTGCGCGCCGCGCTGAGCGACAAGGACCCCTGGGTGAAAAAACTCGCCCGCGAGGCGCTCGAAAAATCCAGGCGCTGAGGGCGCTTTTTTTCGAGGGATTTTTCCCTCCGGGACTCCGCGCGGGTAACATGTGCAAACCATGAAAAAACACCTGCTGTTGATACTTGCCGTCGCCGCGGCGGCCTGGCTGGCCGCGCCGCCCGCTCCAGCCCAGGACACCGCGAAGAAGCGCCCCTCCTCGAAGACCGCCGTGCGCTTCGCCATCGGCGACATCCACGGCGACTACGAATCGTTCATCAAGCTGCTCGGCAGGCTCGGCCTCGTCGACAGTAAGCTCAACTGGAGCGGGGCCTCGAGAGAGCTGGTGCAGACCGGCGACATCTTCGACCGGGGGCCGGGCTCCCGCGCCGCCGTCGAGCTCCTCATGAAGCTCGAGGGCCAGGCGAAAAAGGCGGGGGGCAAGGCCACGACGCTGATCGGCAATCACGAGGTGATGAACCTCGTGGGCGACCTGCGCTACGTCGACCCGCGCGAGTACGCCTCCTTCGCCGCGGATGAAACCGCGGCGCTGCGCGCGAAGAAGAAAACCTCGATCCTCGCCCTCGGCAAGACATCGGCCGGGCTGCTGAAATCGAACTACTACGCCGACTTCGGCTCGCGGATGAACGAGAAGATCTTCCCCACCGCCTTCCCGCGCGGCTTCTTCGCCCACAGGGAGGCCTTCTCCCTGCGCGGCAGGATCGGCGCCTGGCTGATGAGCCGCAATACCGTCTACCTCAAGGACCGCAACCTCTTCGTCCACGGAGGCATCAGCCCGCGGGTTTCGGCGATCCTCCCGGCGAAGATCAACAGCTCCGTAAAGGCCGACCTGAAGGCCTTTCTCACCGCCACAGACCAGCTTGAAAAACTCGGGGTCTTCGATCTCTCGCTCGGCGTCCACGAGCTCTTCGTGCTGCTGGCCGGTGAACGGGCGGCGGGAGCCGCGGCACACCCGAAGCTGGAGACGAGCTTCGCCGCGATTGAGCGGATAAAGAATACCAGCCTCCTGTTCGCAAGTGACGGCCCCTTCTGGTATCGTGGCCTCGCGCTTGGCGACGAAAAAGCCTTCGCGCCGGAGGTGAAGAAGATCCTGGGGCTCCAGGACGTGGACCGAATCGTGATCGGGCACACGCAGCCGCCGTCTCTCAGGATTCAAGGACGATTCGCCAATAGCGTGATCATGATCGACACGGGAATGAACCAGCAGGTCTACATGGGCCGCGCCAGCGCCCTGGGATTCCAGCCGGATGGAAAATTGCAGGTATTCGAATGATTGATGAAGAAGTGAACGGCGAACCGGAACAGGCTGAGGAAAACGCGGTGGAGGAGGCCGAAGTAGAAGCTCCCACCGTGGAAGAGGCCCCAGCCGCAGAAGAACCCGCCGCCGAACCCGAAGTAGAGGCCCCTGCCGCAGAGGAGCCCGCCGCCGAGGCCGAAGGAGAGGCCCCTGCCGCAGAGGAGCCCGCCGCCGAGACCGAAGTAGAGGCCCCTGCCGCAGAGGCGCCCGCCGCCGAGGCCGAAGGAGAGCCCCCTGCCGACAGCGCCGGACCGAGCAGGAGTCTCGATCTC
>JAKUSY010000257.1 GCA_022451445.1 Planctomycetota bacterium | reverse complement strand
CATGGGAGCATCGTGTGTCCACCAGGAGGAGACAGGCCTGAGCATCGAGGAAATCGACGCCATCACCGGGCCTGTCATCGGTCGCCCGAAGACGGCGACCTTCAAGCTTCACGACCTGGTGGGGATCGATGTCGCCCTCATGGTGATGAAAAACGTATACGACCTGGTGCCCGATGATGAGAGCCGCGAGCTCTTCAAGGCGCCCGCTTTTCTCCAGCGAATGGTGGATGAGGGGCGGCTCGGCCGCAAGAGCGGCGGCGGGTTTTACAGGAAGGAGGGCAAGGACATCCTGGTTCTCGACCTGGAATCCTTCGAGTACCGCGAGGCGAGAGAGGTCAGCTTTCCTTCGCTCGAGAGCGCTCGAGAGGCGAAGGGGCTGCCGGCGAAGATCCAGGCCCTGGTCAGCGGAGATGATCCAGCCTCGGTCTACGTCTGGAAGCTGCTGTCGGAGACCATGCTCTACAGCGCCAGGAGGGTGCCTGAGATCTGCGATGACCTCGTGAGTGTCGATAGGGCGCTGCGCTGGGGTTTCAACTGGGAGCTGGGACCCTTCGAGCTCTGGGACGCTCTTGGTGTCAGGGCTACGGTCGAGCGGCTCGAGGAGGAGGGAAGAGAGGTTCCCGCCCTCGTCGAGGCGCTCCTGTCGGGAGGGAAGGACAGGTTCTATTCAGTCGCCGGCGAGGGGTTCGCCAGGCGCCGGTCGGTTTTCGTTCCGGGTGGGGGAACGCTCGAGACAATAGAGGACAGGGCGGGGATCATCCTCCTCGATAACGTTCGTATGCGCGGTGAGCCGCTCGAGTCGAACCCATCGGCCAGTGTTCTCGATATCGGGGAGGGAGTTCTCTGCGTCGAGTTTCACTCCAAGATGAACACCATCTCAGGCGCGACCCTCGAGCTGGTTCGTAGGGGAGTCGATGCCGCCGAGCAGGGAGGCTACGCGGGGCTGGTCATCGGCAACCAGGCCCCCAATTTCTCCGACGGCGCCAACATCAAGGAGCTCGCCTCGGCGGCGCTGGAGAAGGACTGGAAGACGATCGAGGGAATGATCCGGGGCTTCCACGCCACCGCGTTGAAGCTCAGGTATTCCTCCATCCCGGTGGTCTACGCGGTCCAGGGGATGGCTCTTGGCGGCGGCTGCGAGATACCGTTGGCCTGCGACGCGCTCCAGGCCGCGGCCGAGACCTATATCGGGCTGGTCGAGCTGGGGGTCGGGCTGATACCCGCCGGTGGTGGAACGCGCGAGATGGCCTGCCGCGCCGCCGAGGCGGTGCCGCCAGGGTACCCGGTGGATTCTTTCGGCTTCCTGATGCGGTACTTCGAGAACATCGCCATGGCGAAGACTTCGGGCAGCGCGGCGGAGGCAAGGCAGCTTGGCTATCTCAGGCCGGTAGATGGGATCAGCATGAACCGTGACAGGGCGCTCTGCGATGCCAGGACCAGGGTCCTGGCGATCGCGGCGGAGGGATACCGTCCTCCCTGCCCGCGCCATAGCGTGAAGGTGGCGGGGGGGCCGGGCATCGCCGAGCTGCAGATCCTCCTGAGCCAGTATTCCGGCGGCGGCTTCATCAGCGAATACGATGAATTTCTTGCCGGCCGGTTCGCCTACGCGCTCTGCGGGGGGAATATCGATGCGGAGTTCCCGGTGAGCGAGCAATACCTGCTCGATCTCGAGTGCGAGGTCTTCCTGGGTCTTCTCGGTGAGCAGAAGACTCTCGACAGGATCTCCCATACGCTCAAGACCGGAAAGCCATTGAGGAATTGAAATCCAGGCCAGGGGAAGCGGTACAATGAAGGACGCGGTGATTGTCAGCGGAGCACGGACGGCGATGGGCAAGGGGCGCAAGGGAACCCTGCGCACGGTGCGTCCGGATGACCTCGGAGCCTGCGTCATCAGGGAGGCCGTCGACAGGGCGAAGGGCCTCGAGCCCGCCGACGTCGAAGATGTGCTGATGGGCTGCGCGATTCCCGAGCAGGAGCAGGGGATGAACGTCGCGAGGATCGCGTCGCTGAAGGCGGGCCTCCCGGTGACGACCCCCGCGGCCACCATCAACAGGTTCTGTTCTTCGGGAATCCAGACCATCTCACAGGCCTTCGACCAGGTGCGTTGCGGGCATTCCGAGGTCGTCGTCGCCGGCGGCACCGAGAGCATGAGCCGGGTCGCCATGTTCCAGCGCACCTATGCGAACCCGGGCTTCGCCCGGGACTGGCCCGAGGTCTACATCGGGATGGGGTTGACCGCCGAGAACCTGGCCCGGAAGTACGGTATCTCGCGGGAGGAGTCCGACGAGTTCTCGGTAGAGAGCCATAGAAAGGCTCTCGAGGCCCGTGATGGCGGCAGGTTCACCGACGAGATCGTTCCCTACAGGTTCTCGGTAAAGAGACCGGGGGAGAATGGAGCTGTAGAGGAGACCGGGGTCGAATTTTCAGTGGATGAATGTCCGCGTCCCGGCACCGACCTCGAGGGACTCTCGAAGCTCAGGCCTGTTTTTTCGACACGGGGAACCGTTACCGCGGGGAACGCCTCGCAGATGAGCGATGGCGCCGCCGCGGTGGTGGTGATGAGCTCTGAAAAAGCCGAGGCGCTCGGCCTTCGCCCCCGCCTCATCCTGCGGTCGTACAACGTCTCGGGTGTGGCGCCGGAGATCATGGGCATCGGCCCCGTCGAGGCTGTACCCAGGGCGCTCGCGCAGGCGGGTCTTACGCTGGACGATATGGACATCATCGAGCTCAACGAGGCCTTCGCGGTCCAGGCTCTCAGCGTGATCAGGGAGCTGGACCTCCCGGCTGAGAAGGTCAACGTGAACGGTGGAGCCGTGGCGCTGGGGCATCCTCTCGGCTGCACCGGCGCGCGGATGACGCTGACGGCTCTCAGCGAGCTTGAGAGACGGGATGCCAGGTACGCGCTGGTGACGATGTGCATCGGCGGGGGGATGGGCGCCGCGGGTGTCTTCGAGCGGGTTTGAGGCCGGATGATGAAAGCTGCCGGCGTGACGAATGAAGAAGAGTACCGGGCATTGGCCTGCCGCGGCGGAGGCGAGACCGTCGTCGAGCGGCGTCCGCTGAGGCGGCCCGGGGCGGGCGAGGTTCTCGTTTCGCTTCGCGCCTGCGGCCTCTGCGGAACCGACGTCTTCAAGCTGGAGGCCGGAGACCAGCCGCCGGGGCAGGGGCTCGGCCACGAGGGGGTGGCGATGGTGGACGAGTGTGGAGCTGGTGTCGGGAGCTTCAGTCCCGGGGACCGGGTGGTGGTGGCCCATCATGTCCCCTGCGGCGAGTGCGCTTATTGCCTCGGCGGCAGCGAGACCATGTGCGAAGGCTTTCGCGAGAACCGGCTCGAGCCGGGAGGATTCAGCGAGAAAATACTCATCGCGGCTGAGGCGGTGTCCTCGGCGATGCGGATTATTCCGGACACCCTCAGTGATGACTCGGCGGTATTTCTCGAGCCCGCGGCCTGTGTCCTGAGGGGGATCAGGCGCTCGGGGATCGGCCCCGGGGCCGCCGCCGTCATTCTCGGCGGCGGCAGCATGGGACTACTTCACCTGCTGGTGCTGAAGGCGGCGATTGCCGGCATCCGAGTGGGGATTGTCGAGCTGCTCAAAGATCGCAGGGAGCTGGCCCTGGCGCTCGGTGCCGAGTTCGCCTGTGGTTCCGGCGAGGCTCCCGACGCGGTCGACACGTTGACCTCCGGCAGGGGAGCGGACGCGGTATTTGATACCGCAGGTGGCCCCGGCGCGCTGGATACGTGTCTCGATCTCGGCAGGAGGGGCTCGACAGTGGTTCTCTTCGCCCACGCCGGCGCCGGCGAGCAGCCGGGCTATGAGCGCGAGGGTCTCTTCAGGGAGGAGCGTCGTCTCATCGGTTCGTATTCCGGGGGGGTGAAGGAGCAGGCCGCGGCCTGGGAGCTCATGCTCTCAGGCGCGCTCGATGCCTCTGGGCTGGTGAGCGACAGGGTCAACCTTGACGGTTTTGAGGAGGCCCTCGAGCTGGTTCGAGGCCGCAAGGCCCTGAAGGTGCTGATCGAACCCGGCAGGGAGGATTGAATATGGAACAGCTGGCCGCCTGGCTGACGGGCTCCGAAACGATCGAGTTTCGCGAAGGCCCCGTTCCCCAGCCGGGTCCGGGAGAGCTGCTCCTCTCCGTCGGCGCTGCGGTGACCTGCGGCACCGACGTGAAGGTATACAGGCGGGGTGGTCATCCGCGGATGCTGGAGGTCCCATCTCCATTCGGTCACGAGATGGCCGGCACGATCATCGGTCTTGGTGAAGGTATCGATGGCTGGCGGGAGGGTGAGAGGATCGTGGTTTCCAATTCGGCCTCCTGCGGTTCCTGCGATTTCTGCCGCAGGGGCGATGAGAATCTCTGCGCCGACCTGCTCTATCTCAACGGAGCCTTTGCCCGCTACCTTCTCGTGCCCGCCCGTTTTGTCGACAGGGGAGTCTACAGAATTCCCGACGAGTTGGATTTCTCCGTCGCCGCGCTGGGTGAGCCCCTGGCCTGTGTACTGCATGGGATCGGGAAGCTGGCTCCCCAGCCGGGTGAGGGCGGGGCGCTCTTTGGAGCCGGCCCTATCGGCCTGCTGTTCACAGCTGTTTTATCGGCGGGCGGGGTGGAGCTCGTTGTTGCCGATCCGAATGAATCACGCCTGGAGCTGGCCCGGAAGCTGGGTGCCGCCGATACACTGCTTGTCGAGAGGGGGGGCTCCGGGGCGGATCGGGCGCGTTCGTTGGGACCGGGGCCGCCGGGCTTCGATTTCTCCATCGATGCGACCGGGGTGAGCGAGGGCTGGCATGACGCCCTCGCCGCGGTGCGGCCCGGCGGCAGGGTGAGCCTCTTCGGGGGATGCGCTCCCGGCACCGCTATCCAGCTCGATCCCCACCGTCTTCACTACGATGAGTTGACGGTGATGGGCGCCTACCATCATCGGCCGGAGGATTTCAGGGCCGCCCTCGCGCTGCTGGCTGAGGGAAGTTTCGACAGCGGGCTCCTGCTCTCGCTGGAGCGTCCACTCGAAGAGCTCTCGCAGGCTCTCGATGACATGATCGCCCGACGTGCCGTCAAGGTCGTCATCCGGCCCCAGCCGGGCGTATAGGGGTCAAAAGGGCATTATTATCG
>JAKUSY010000256.1 GCA_022451445.1 Planctomycetota bacterium | reverse complement strand
AAGTTGGGGGTGTCCTTGCATTCGACGACACCCTTGCCCAGGCGCACCTCGGCGAAATCGCGAACCGTCGAGAAGACCTCCTCGGAGGTATCCGGTCCCCGGACCAGCTCGAGCAGGTACATATAACGAGGCGGGTTGAAGAAATGCGTCACCAGGAAAGAGCTGCGAAAATCCTCATCGAACCCCTCGACCAGCAGGCCCAGGGAGATGCCCGATGTGTTCGAGGAGACGATCGACCCGGGACGCCGGTGAGAGGCGATACGCGAATAGATATCCCTCTTGACCTGGAGATTCTCGGTCACCGCCTCGATGATCCAGTCGCAATCTTCCAGCGCCCCGAGATCATCCTCGATATTGCCCGCGGTGAGGAGCGCGGCGGAGGAGGGGTCCATGAAGGAGGCCGGCCTGGATTTCAGGGCCCCGGCGATCGCGTCCGAGGCGATCCGGGAGCGCTCGCCCTCTCCATCGGGAACGATATCCAGCAGCAGGCAGGGCACTCCCGCGTTCGCGAGATGCGTAGCGATTCCGCATCCCATCGTGCCGGCCCCAATGACCGCGGCCTTCCTGATCAGCATTTTCGCCGCCTTTTCATCACCTGTTGATATCCCCGGGGGTCAATCCCCGTCTTCCTCCAGGCCCTTCCTCTGCTGCTGGCGCAGCCACTCTATTCGATCCGCGACCTTTTTTTCAAAACCCTGGTCTCCCGGTTTGTAGAAGTAATTTCCCTGCAGCCCATTGGGAAGATACTGCTGGGCCACCCAATGATCCCGGAAGGCGTGCGGGTATTTGTAGTTCTTGCCGTGTCCCAGCCCCTCCTTGTCGCGGGAGGAATCCTTGAGATGGTTGGGAACCTCATCGTCTTTGCCACTGTTGACCGCGGCGACAGCCTCGTAATACGCCATCGTGGAGTTGGACTTCGGCGCCGTGGCGAGATGGATACAGGCCTGGGAGAGGCTGAACTGGCACTCCGGAAGGCCCACGAAACGGGTCGCCTCCGCCGCGTTGTTGGCTACCACGAGCGCCATGGGGTCGGCCATCCCGACATCTTCGCTGGCGAAGATAACCATGCGCCGCGCGATAAAAAGAGGATCTTCCCCGGCACGGATCATCCGCGCCATCCAGAAGAGCGCCGCGTCCGGATCGGAACCGCGCAGGCTCTTGATAAAGGCGCTGATCATGGCGTAGTGGATATCCCCATCCTTGTCGTACAGAAGCGCCCTCTGCTGGATTGATTCCTCGGCCACCCCGAGGTCCACAGCGATGGTCCCATCATCACGGGGCGGTGTCGTCACCAGCGCCAGCTCCAGGGCGTTCAACGCGTTGCGCGCATCTCCCGAGGCCAATTGAACGATGTGATCAAGGGCATCTTCGGCCACCTCGTGTTGAAGGCCCCCATACCCCCTCTCCGCGTCCTCCAGCGCGGCCATCAGGATCTCACGCAGCTCATCGTCGGCGAGCGAGCGCAGCTCGAAAATGGTCGACCGGCTAACCAGCGCCTTGATCACCGAGAAATAGGGGTTCTCCGTTGTCGCCCCGATGAAGGTGATCGTACCGTTCTCAACGTGGGGCAGCAGGGCATCCTGCTGCGCCTTGTTGAACCTGTGAACCTCGTCGACAAAGAGGATGGTGCGCCGTGAATCTTCGAAGCTATGTTCCTTCAGTCTTTCCGCGGCGCGGGCAACGACCTCGCGGATGTCCTTGACACCGGCAAGAACGGCATTGATGGTATCGAACCTGGACCGGGTGGCGTTGGCAATCACCCTTGCGAGGGTCGTCTTGCCTGTACCGGGCGGCCCCCAGAAAATGACCGAGGTAACCCTGTCGGCCTCAATCGCTCTCCTGAGGAGCTTGCTCTCACCGAGAATATGGGGCTGGCCGATGAACTCCTCGAGGGTGCGGGGCCGCATCCTCGCCGCCAGCGGCACCCCCCCATCTTCGACGAGACAGGACGCATCCCTGTTGAGCGCCGCCTTCGATTCCTTCCCGCTGCGTTTCATCACGCTCATCCTAACACCCGGCGCATGCGTCCGTCAGGATTAGTTTCCCGGCGCGAACCCGCTCAGCTCAGGATGTCATCCTCTTCGCACCAGGGCGGACTCACCAGCGCGGCGAAGGTGAGCTCCTCCGCCGAGGTGTTCTCTATCCACTGCTCGGCCCCGGCCGGAATGTGGACGGTGTCCCCGGCGGTGACATCTGCAGTCTCAGCTCCTATGTGCATGACTCCACCTCCCGCGAGGATCGTATAGACCTCGTCCTGCGCCGCCAGGCTATGGGGCAGGGTGGCCTTGCCGGCTTCGACCCTGGCAAAAGCCAGTGAATAGGGCAGCTCGATTTCATCGCGGTCGGTGTGCAGGATCTCCTTCAGGCGGCAGCCATCGTTGGCCGTTATCTCGACGCAATCATCCATTCGCTTGATAAACATACTCATTCCTTCGCGTTCAGTGTTCTCCTGCCCCGAGGGTCCTTCCCCTCCAGGTCTCACCCTTCCCCCACCGGTAATTCCAGGCCGAGAGAAAGGTCATCCACAGATAGAGACAGCTTGCCAATGGCAGGCTCAGAGCGTAGCGCGGCGGCAGCCCATGATGGCGTACCGCCGGCCAGTATTTCACAGTTTGCAGCGACATCGCCACAGCCGCCGCCAGACCCGCAGGCGGCTCGTCCCGTACCAACGCCACCACACACAGCAGGGGAGGTGAGATGAAGAAGGCGAACAACCCCAGGAGGGTAAGAATCAGCAGGAGATAGCTGTAGCCCAGCTGGTCGAAAGCCGTGCGGGTCACCATCGCCGAGAGCTCCCGCAGGCTCGCAGTACGCCTCACCGAGACCATCCTCCTCGACCACCCCAGCCAGAGACTGCCACCAGCCTTCTTGACCCTGGCTGCGAGATTCACATCATCTATTACCTCGGTGCCGATCGATTCCAGCCCGCCGATCTTCTCCAGGTACTCCCTGGAGACCAGGAGGCACCCCCCCGCCGCGGCCGCCACCGGTGATGTGTCTTTCGCCACCGATCTGAATGGGTAGAGAAGCTGGAAAAACCAGACGAAGGCGGGAACCAGCAATCTCTCCCACCAGCCCCCGGTATTCAACCTGACCATGACGGATACGAGACTCTTCGACTGCTCGAGGGCGATCTGTCGAAGCGCCCTGATCGAGTGCGGTGAATGCCGGATATCGGCATCCGTAAAGAGAAACCAGCCGATGGCCCCGGCTCCCGGCGAAGAGAGAATATGCTCGCCGCCCCGGGCGGCGGCGGCGGTCTTCCCGGACCAGCCCGGCGGCGGCTCCCCACCATCGAGCACCTCCGCGGTTTCGCTCGAGGCCGCCATCAACTCCCGGGCGAGAGCCCCGGTCCCATCCCCGGAGCGGTCATCGACGAGGACCAGCCTGGCGTAATCTTCGGATTGCTCCAGGAGAGACGGAAGGGTCTGCGCCAGGGTCTGCGCCTCGTTGCGAGCCGGGATCACGACAGCGAGCTCTCTGCCCTGTCCCTCCTGTGCGGTGGGCGGAGGATCATCCGGCAACACCAGGTGCCGGGGCCAGCCGCGCCTGAAATCCAGGCAGAGCACGATCCAGAACAGCAGCACCGCCAGGCTCCAGCAGAAGAACAGGACGCTCAATTCGGACTGTCCACGCTCTCAGTTCCGGCCGCCGAGATGATGGAGCGGATCTCATCCGCCAGGGCGGCATTCGTGCTGATGCCGCTGGTTCCATCGATGCCGGGGTTGCCCTGCCAGTCGGTAAAGACCCCCCCGGCCTCCTCCACGATGGGCTTCAGGGGCACGATATCCCAGCGGCTGAGGACGGGGTCGAGCATGGCCTCGGCCCGGCCGGTGGCGACAAGGAGATGCCCGTAGCAATCCCCCCAGCTGCGCAGCACCTTCACCCGGTCGCCCAGCAGGCTGTGCACCCCGAGCGTCCCTGACATGCGAAAGGTCTCGAAGCCCGTATAGACGACGCCGGCAGCGGCAAGGTCCGACACCCCGGAGACGCTCGCCCTGGCGCCATTGGCGCTCGACCCGTTGTGGTAGCACCCCTCCCCGGCCGCGGCCACGAGCGTTTCACCAAGTGCGGGGAGATTGATGACCCCCAGCACGGCCTGGCCATCCGGATCCTCCAGGCCGACGAGGACACCGTAGAGAGGAACGCCCTGTACAAACGACCGCGTCCCATCGATCGGATCGAGGACCCAGCGATATCCCGAATCGCCCGGTCTCTCGCCTGATTCTTCGCCCAGGAACGCATCCGTGGGAAACTCGCTCTCGAGAAGCTCGATCAGCAGAGCCTCGGAATTCCTGTCGGCCTCCGTCACCGGGCTCGAATCTGCCTTGAACTCTACCTCGATACCCTTCTGGAAATATTCCAGGGTGAGCTCTCCGGCTTTTTTCGCCGCCTCGAGAGCTACCTCCATACGTTTTTTCAGATCTTTCATAGCCGTCTTACTCTTGCCGGTATAATTGAACCGGGCGGGCGAATTCTCGCACCCACTCGAACCCTGTGCAAGAAATCAAAACGGCGCACGGCAATCAGGAGCCGCCACCCAAAATCACTGCCATCAACCGCTTCTTTCCCCTCCGAAGACCGGTAATACTGGTTTTTTCACGATAGTGCCCCGTTAAGGGAACTTAATTCAGGGGGCGTAAGTGGAGGAAAACTCCAGTTTTTCACAGGCGGTTCCCGATAAAGAGGTTTGTGGAGGAATCTAATGAAAAATATGCGAATAACGGCAGGTCTCCTGGTTCTCAGCGCGCTGGCTTCCGGTTGCAGCAGCAACTCGCTGCGTGAAGGCACCTGGAAACTCTCCTTCGAGGCCACCGACAGCAGGACGGGCGAATCCATGGACAAATACTTCGAGTCCGCCGGCGCTGCCTACCATCACGTGGACCTGAAAATCGAATGGTCGAGCGAGAAGGAAGAGGAGGTCGTCGAGATCAAGGGGTTGCGCAGCTACTCGGCGCTCGGCACCTCCTCCAAGAGCCAGGCCAGCCTGCCCCCCATGTACGGAAACATCCCCATCGGCAAAAACGAGATCGTCATCAGGGGCCGTGAGGGCAGTTTCCAATTCTACCTTGTCGGCAGGGTCCTCAGCGAAGAGCACATCGACGGAAAAAACTTCC
>JAKUSY010000255.1 GCA_022451445.1 Planctomycetota bacterium | reverse complement strand
CAATTACAAGCAGACCAAGCAGAGCAGGGGTCAGAAGAAACCAGTAAACAAGCGCACTGAAGTGAAGCTCAGGCCCAAGGTTGGCGAACATGATCTCAGGGTCAAGGTGGAGAGAGCCCGTCGCTTTCTTGGCAAGGGCCACAAGGTCCTGGTGACCATGATGTTCCGTGGGCGTGAGATGGCCCATGTCGAGCTCGGCCTGGAGCTTCTCGAACGTTTCGCGGGAGAACTCGAGGACTGTTGCAAGGTCGAGAAGGAACCGTCACGTGAAGCGCGCAACCGTATGAATATGATCCTGGTAAGCAAATAAGCCACCGTGGCGGGCTTCGAGGTGAGCTGAGGGTTACGGTTATCGGTATTCTTCCGAGCTCGGGGCGGGGGCTGAATAGGGTAAAAAAAGCCTTCCATAGATCAGAGCCTGCGGTAGAATCTCCCACTTCCGCTGTGTTCGCGGGTACTGTCGCCACAGGTGGCGTTTCGCGTTACTGCCAGCGGTAGGGTAAGTTATTCGGGAGTGTGATTTTCGCGGAACGCCCAGGGGCGTTCTGCCAGGGAGGAACTCAAATGCCTAAGCAGAAAACTCACCGGGGCGCGCGCAAGCGCTTCAAGATCACCAGCAGTGGCAAGGTGAAGCGTTGGAAGGCCGGAAGGCGCCATCTCCTCGAATGTAAGACCACCAAGCAACTTCGCAATCTTCGCAAGGGCGCCATGTGCGCGCCTGTAGATGCCAAGAAAATTCGTAAGCTGCTCTGCGAGGACTAGTCCTCGAGTTCGGAGCCTGATCGCAGGAGTACTGAGAAATGCCACGTGCCAGATTTGGGGTAGCCCGGCTGCGCAAGAGGAACAAGCTCTTTCGGAGAGTGAAAGGCTTCCGTGGTGGCCGTGGAAAGCTCCTGCGTACCGCCAAGGAGGCTCGCACAAGGGCTGAAGCTTACGCGACTCGTCACCGCCGGAAGAAAAAAGGCGATTGGCGCCGGCTCTGGATCGTCAGGATCAATGCCGCCTGCAGGGCCAGGGGAATGCGCTACAGCGAGTTCATCCATGGGCTCAAGCGCGCCGAGGTCGACTTGAACCGCAAGGTGCTCGCCGATCTCGCTGTCAGGGATCCGGAAATTTTCGACGGCCTCGTCGAGACCGCCCGCAGCGCCTGATACGGCTTCCGCCGGCTTCCCGGCCGGGCCGATAGCTGGAGAGCGTGGCTGGGCCATCGAGCCGCTGAATCGTGGCGGAAGCAGGTTATCCTGTCGCTTCCCGGAGGCGCGTCCTGTTGATTCAACTGAAAGCCCGGCAAAAATTTATGTCTTTGTTTAAGGTGCCAGCGTGCTAAAATTCGCGCCAAGTTCAGGTCGCCTGGAGGCCTGTTCCGAAAAGAAGTGATAATTTCCGTTCCTGGAGAGAAGAGAAGAGAAGAGATTTCCCGGGAGCAATTCCCGGGAAGAGGGAGAGAAACACAACGACTTTCGCGTTCAGGGTCCCTATGGAGCCGGGGCGAAATGTAGAGGAGGCTAATTGTGAAAACCTGGATGGGTATGTTGCTGGCTGCTGTGGTAGGCGGTGGAGTCGCGCTTCTTGGCGTCAATTTTCTAAAGAATGACGGTTTGCCTGTCGCTCCCGGGGATGCCCGGGAGACGGGGAACGCCGCGTCGAGGCTGGTCAGCAGCAATCCGCCGCCGAAGGCCGCCCTGGCGCCGATCGCCATTCCCAGGCGTCCGATTTTTCAGCGCACCGGCATCGTCCTGCCCAAGCCAGCCATCGCGAAGCCAGTCGCCACGGTCCAGGATTCTGAGATCCAGGCCATCCTGGCCGAGGCGGGTCGTTTTTTCGCCAGGGGTGAGGAGGGCCAGGGACTGCGGCTCTACAGGGCGGCATTCTCAAAGGCGCAGAATCGAAAAGACGTCAATCTCACCAGCCAGGTTCTGAAGCTGCTCGAGGCCGATGATAACCTGGCCCTCTGGCGTGAGAAGTACATCAGCTATCTAGTTGAACGCGGCGAGGGGAACAAGGCTTTCGAGAATCAACTGAGCAGGGGCAACTCGATCCTGCTGCAGGGAAAAGATGATAAGCTGCTCGAGGCCTGGACGGAGCTCTCCCAGGCCCATCGCCTGGCGACGAACGAAATCCTGCGCAGGCGGGTCTACGATATCGTGGGTCCGATGCTGAAGAGGAACATCTTCTCGCTGCGAATGTCGCCCCTGGTCGAACGCTACAATGTTCAGCCCGGCGACAATCTCACCCGCATCGCCAAGCAATACCAGACCACCTCGGATGCCATCATCCGTTTGAGCGGGTTGAGCTCCGAGGTGATCCAGCCGCGTAGTCGTCTGAGAGTTCTTGGCGGCAAGATGAAGATATTTGTCGATAAGAGTGACTTCCTCCTCTGGGTGACCCTGGATGGCAGGCTGCTCTACCAGGCCCGCGTCGGCCTGGGCAGGGACAATACGACGCCCCAGGGGCAGTTCAGCATAGAGGTTCGCCAGAAAGACCCGACCTGGTTCCGGCCCGGTTCCGATCCTATCGGACCGGGCGATCCTCGCAATGTGCTGGGCTCGCGCTGGCTGGGATTCCGTGGTACCAACCGTGTCTCCGGCATAGGTATCCATGGGACCATGGAAACTGATTCCATCGGCAGGGAGTCTTCGGCCGGCTGCTTGCGGATGCTCATGGACGATGTCGAGATGTTCTTCGACCTGATCCCCCGAGGCACCATGGTCGAGATCTCTCCCTGAGAACAGCCTGCCGCATCAGGGTTTCTTCGGTGTCTTCAGCTTCTTCTGGAGTTGTCGGGCGCAGCGCTCGGAATCCACATAGATCACCCCGCCTGCCTGGGTGAACACCAGGCACATTTTCTCCGTCTCTCCGCGTGTTTCGCAGATGGGGCAAGTGGAGAAGGCGGGTGTGCCGAGAATTTTTTCAGACCCGGCCGGCAACTCGAACAGGCTCGACGTCATTTTTTCTCTCTTGAGCAGGCGCGTTTCCACGGAGATGGTGTACCGGGGCAGCTCGGTGATGACGGTTATCTCGGCCTTCATGGGGATGCCCTCAACTCCGCTGATTTTCTCGAGCACCTCTTCAGAGAAGACTCCAAGCCTGCGATACATCGCGAAGTAGCTGCTGGCGCTGTCAGTTCCCTGCCCCGGCAGACTGTTGGCCAGCACCGCATCGATAACGACTATTTCGTTTTCGGTGACGGTGAGACGTCTGCAGGCGAAGCCGAGGTGGTCGGCGGCCTCGTTCCAGCGGATCCTGACGTCTCTTTTCCCACCCTCTCGCAGGCCCAGCTTTTTCATGGCCAGCTTGCGTTCCTTGACGGAATAGGATTTTAGAACTCGTAATTGCTCCAGCTCGTGAACCCGCCGGTTGCGCTGGTTCTCGTTCAGGTCGCCTCTGTACTCACGGTATTTTTTCCCTCCACCCGGGAGGGTGAAGATAGAGGTCTCTTTTTTCTCTCCACAGTGCAGGAGGTAGAGAGTATCGAGGACCTTGTCGTTGCCGGCGGTATATTGCTCCAGCCTCAGGCGACGGCTCTTGCCGTCGATCCACAGAACCTGGCGAACCGAACGAGGCTGCTTGGAGGTGCTGCCGGGAAGTCCGCTCGTCACCTGTTCGATCCTCACTGCGTCGATCTTCTCCGCGGCCCCGGCCGCGGGGGTGGCGAAAAGAGCGGCTGCGAGAAGGGGAGGCAGCACGATCCCTATAGTGATTTTCAGTGACTTACTTTGCCGCATTTTCGGATGTGCTCAGAGAGTGGAGCTTGCGCGTTTCCCATTCTCTCGCCCTGGCGTAGAGAGGGTGGGTTTTTTCGCGGGTCTGGAATTCGGGTGAGTGTTTGACCCAGCGCCCGTGTGATCGGGATATGGAAAACAGATCGTGGAGAAGCTCGTGGTACACGATGTATTCGATGTAATAGGAAGGCACGCGCTCGTCATCCAGCAACCTGTTGATTACGATGATGTTCGCCTCCTCCCGCGGTGTCTCGATCCATTTTCCCATCAGCTCGGTCGTGGCCCGCTTGGACCAGCCAATGTTCGGCCGGGTTCTCTTCAGCCTTCGCTCGGGAACATACTCCCTGATCACGTGCCACAGGATCTCCTCGAGATCGTAGATGGAGCCTTCCGGAGCGTAGCAGGCAGGTCTCGCCACCGTGGCGATTGCCTGGTTGCGGTTCTCCCCTACGTAATCGAGGATTCGGGACCTGAGTATTTTTGACTGGGCCTGGTCCTTGCAGGTAAAGCAGAACCGAATGACATCTTCGAGGACTCCGGCAGGGGCGCTGCTGAAGAGAACATGAAGCCTCAGCGTCCCATGGCCCTTGCGCTGGCTCAGGGAGACCAGGGTGCTCGAGTTCCTGGTGAAAAGAATCTCGAGGCTTCCAGCGAGGACAAACTCGGGCTGGTAGCGCCAGAGAAGCGACCGGATTCTTTCCTCGGCGTTCTTTTCCCGGGCCGCCTGGCTGCTGAGTGGGCGGGCCAGGCTCTTCGGCGGGGCGGTCACAGAGCCGGGTCCGAATTCTCTTTCACTTCGTTCCATACAGAAATCTTAGGGCGAATCAGGATACACAGCAAGAAATCTGCCCGGGTTCAACCAATCCGGATGCTATCGGTTGAGCCGACTCTCGAACTCGACGTCGGCCTCGATGTCCAGCAGGGTCTTTACCGCTGCGGTCGGCTCCAGGGGGCCAAGGCTTTTTGAGACGGTCTTTCCGGAGTTGTTGTCGGTGATGTAGCGGTAGGTCTCTCCGCTGGGAAGAAAGAAACCGACAGGAGTTTTCATGTCTTTGATGTTGTAGACAAAGAAGCTTCCCTCCGCATGGTCTTTCAGCCTCCGGTGCTCTACAAAGCCCCTCGCGGAGCGCTTGACGTCATTCCCCTCTACAGCGGATTCGTAGACCTGCCGCCAGGACGAGAGCTGTTCGGCCTCCTGTGAGGGCGGCGCATCCTTTGATTGCGGGGTGGGGGTATTCCCGCAGCCGGCGATCAGAATCGCCGCGGCGACCATTGAGGCCAGTCTATTCACGATCAATCGCATTTTTAATCTTTCTCCCTGGAGGAGGCGCTGGACTCGATGTCAAAGAGCCTCTCGAGGGTTTTCTTTACAATCGGACCGACAGGCTCCTGCCTGCAGTACGCCGAAACGG
>JAKUSY010000254.1 GCA_022451445.1 Planctomycetota bacterium | reverse complement strand
CGAGACGCTGCCTGAGGGAACCACTCAGAACCGCTTTCCCATCTCCTTCAAGGTCGGGGACATCCGGCGGAGGGGGCGGAGGCGGAGTCCCCAGGAACTGCTCCAGGATCCACTTCCCCCTGAAAACCGGCGAGGTCCGGGTGGGATAAGATGTGAGGGTCAGGATACTGCCCTGGGTGAGCACCCCGCCGCGCGAGGTGCCCTCCACCGACACCCTCCTGAATTCGCCGCCCCTGACGCCTTCGATCCCGTAATGACGGGCCAGGCGCTCGTTGACAAAGGTGAAGTCGGAATCGATGAATTCCATCAGGCTGCGATTTTCGCGCACGACTGCCGCAAAGAAAAGCCGGGTCTCCTGCCTCATCGCCTCGCGCAGCGCAGCGTCAAAGGCGGGGAAGACATCCGGATCCGGCGTCGAGCCCTCCAGGAAGCGCGTCTGCAGCCATTGCTCGGCGAAATTTTCCGCCAGGGCGCTGGCGCGGGGATCGCGCAGCATTCTTGTGACCTGCCCCTCGAGCACCCCGGAATCCTTGAGACGCCCGCTGCCCGCAAGCTTGAAGAGCTCCTCGTCGGGCATGCTGCTCCAGAGAAAATAGGACAGGCGGGTCGCGAGCTCATAGGCCCCCACCGGGTGGATCGCGGCCGGGTTTTCCGGCTCGGCATCGAGCTCTACACGGAAGAGAAAGCGAGAGGATGAGAGGGCGGCCTGGAAGACGACCCGGAGCGCGTCTTCAACGGTTCCATCGTTGTCGTAGACCCCGCGTCCAAGCTGGAGAAAACGCTCGAATTCGTCGGGCTGGTGCGGACGACGCCAGGCCCGGGAGACAAAGCGCTCGATGCTCTTCCTGATGTTGGCGATGTGCGGACGCCCATCCTCGGTGAGGGGCCGCGTGATGAGCCCGGCGGTTTCCACCGGCGGCACGGCCGGCTTGCCGGGCTGGACCTGAATCCAGTCCACGAAGAGATTCCGATCTCCGCGCAAGGCCGGATTGGCGTTCTCAGGCTCGTAATAATCGTTCAGGAAGGCGACGCCGAAGCGATGGCGGCCCTCCTCGAGACGGACACGCGTCTCGTAGACCCTGGGACTCGACGAGACGGCCCTCACCTGCGCCTCACCGACGGCCTTGCCATCGATGCGAAAAGCCATTCGTACCGTTTCGGTGCCGGCCTGTTGGCCGTAGGCGCGGGCGCGAAGAACGTAGTCCCCATCGGCCGGCGCCTGGTAGATGGTGCTCAGCTCGCTGTTGGAATAAAGCCCGGCCGCCTTGTCAGAGCTGTCCGCGCGACGAACGTGGCTGCTCGGGGTCTTGTTCCCCGCCGCCACAGCCTCTCCCTCAAAATGCGTGGTCTTGTTACCACCCCCGGCGGCGGCGGAAAACAGCCTCTCGACAATCACCGCGGCCGAATCCATGTACCTCTCCAGCAGGAGCGGCGGCATGGAGAGGACATCGCCGATGTTGTCGAAGCCGTAGCCAATATCGTCGGCGGGAAAATCATCGGCCAGCTCGATCTCCAGGCCCGTGAGATCCTTGACCGTACGGGCATATTCAAAACGGCTGAGCCGCCGAATCGTCGGGTGCCCGGGGTCGATCCCTCCATCGCAATCAAAGCGGTCGAGCTCGGCGTCTACCGCCTCCCTCAGGGCAAGCCGCTCCGTCTCCGATGGCTGCTTTGCCTTCTTTGGAGGCATCTCGCGTTCAAAGAGCATCCGGCTCACCGCGGCCCACTGCTTGCGGCTCTTTTGAAACGCGTCCGGAGCCCGGGCCTGCTTGAGGTCGAGCCCGGCCTTGGGCTTGTCGCCGCTGTGACACCGCACGCAATAACGATCGAGCAGCCCGGCCGCCGCGCTCGAAAAATCTTCCGCGGCAAGCGGGACACGCGCGCCGAGGGAGAGCGTCGCAAGGAGGACAGCCGGCCCCCACCTGCGCGCTGAAAATCTTCTGTCTGGCTGGCTCATGGCCGGGAGGTCATTTCTCCTGGATCGCGAATGTCACCGATGTCATCAGGCCCGAAAGCGCTGCCGTGGAGCCCATCTTAATTGAATCCGTCCCCGCCCCAAAGAGTTTTGCCCCGGCCGTTTTCCCGCCACCCCGTCTTCTAACCCAAGACCTGCGCATCTTTATCGCCGGCGATGTACAATCCCCCCGGCGGGATGGCATCCTTCACGCGCCGGGAAGCTGCCTGTCTCGAGGATGCCCGGGTCTGAGGCGCGACCACTCCGATCAACCAACAACCAGGCGACCTTCCCATCGCCCCCCTGAATTCGAGGTGCTTTCAAATGAGCGACACTCTGCCCAGGTCCGTGACCAAGGCCATGCAATTTGAAAACGGCGTGGGAATCGGCATCAGCAACCGCTGGGAAAACGGCCAGTACTGCACCATCATCACCAGCGTGGGCATCGTCGGCTGCGGAATCTATGACCTGGAGACGCCGGCGGAATTCGGCCAGGCCATCGCCATCGCAAAGGGAACGCCGGAGAATCCGCTTTGCGAACCCGAAGACCTGCTCGATGCGAAGATCGTCGGCTGCACTCCCAGGGCCAGGGAGCTCGGGATCGAGGAGGGCGACACCGGCAGGGAGGCCGTCGAGAAGATGCTGGGTGCCAAGCAGTGAGTGAACAAAACCATCCTGTGCCGGCAAACCCCTGGATCAACGGGGGCGGCCTGCGCGCCGGCCTCTTCTGCCTCGCCGGAGCACTGGCGGTTTTCCTCCTCTACGCGTTCGACTGGGCAGAAGGGCCTGACAGGGCCTGTCTGGCCTGGATGAAATCACTGCGTTCCGATGGGCTCACCCATAGAATCATGGAGATCTCCGCCCTCGGCAGCATACCAGTGCTCATCCTCATCGGCCTGGTGACCGTGCTCTACCTCTATGTCCGGGGAGATCAGAAGACCACCCGGCGGATCTTCTTCATCATGGTCTCTGCGGAAGTCGTCGCCTATATAGTAAAACATCTCGTCAGGCGCATCAGGCCGATGGCGTTTATAGACGATTACGCGGCGCCAACCGTTGGCACCGACATGCAGGAAGTCCAGGAAGTCGTGAAGACGCTTGCAAGTGGAGACGAGGTGACCAATACAGCCCTCCTCGTCAGCTTTCCCAGCGGCCACGGCATGATGTCGGCGACGATTTTCCTGTGCATCGCGTTTCTGCTCTACAACGCCGCCGGGGGCCGGGGGCCGCGCATGGTCCTTGCCGCCACCGCCGTAGGGCTGATCGTGGCCATCGGGCTCAGCCGGGTGTACCTGGGGGTCCACAACCCAAGCGATGTGCTGGCCGGCTGGCTGGGTGGAACCGGCTGGACCCTGGTCTGGTTCGCTTTTTTCGCACGCAGAGACCGCCTTGGCGACTCGGTCGCAGGCCACGGCAGTGCCTGAAAAAAACATATGTCCGAACAGCAAACGACAGGCGCTCTCCTGCTCATCGACTGGCGCGGCAAGCTTACCGTCGGCCTGATCAATCTCGCAGTGTGGATAGCCGGCTATTTCCCTCTCAATGCATTGCAGAGCCGCGCCGAGCATTATTATGACATCCCCCTTACGCCCCTGGACGCGCTGCCGCTGCTGCCCTGGACAATCCTTATCTACGGAACCTCCGTGTACAACAACGCCCTGGGGCTTTTCCTGCTGCCCTCGAAGCGGGCAGCCTGGCGTTACCTCGGCGCTCTCCTCTGCGCCTACATTATCAACTTCGCCTGCTTCTTCCTGCTGCCGACCACCATCATAATCCTGCGCGAAGAGGTCGCCGCCGTAGTGCCCGAGATGAGCTCGATGTGGCGCTGGCAGTTCGAGCTGACCCATAACGCCGACGGCCCCTACAATTGCTTCCCCTCGCTGCACATCACCAATTGCGTAGTGGTCGCCCTGGCACACTGGAGAGGCCGCTGGCGCTACTGGATGCTGGGCTGGGCCGTCCTCATCGCCTTCTCTACCCTCACCACCAAGCAGCATTTCTTCTACGATATTCCCGGCGGCATCCTTGTCGGGGTCATCGGCACCCTGATAGCCCGGCGGATCTGGGGCGCGCCACTGGGACCGGCGGCGGAGGCCGGCGAGAGTTCCGATGATCAGAGACCCGTGGTGGGATAGTTGATCGCTTCGAGGTGGCGGTCGAGATCCTTCTGCACCTGCGCGACCTTCTGGTAGCGCACCTTCGGATCTTTCTCGAGCATCCTGCTTATCAGGCCGGAGAAGCCATCGGAGACCGGGACGCGCAGCTCCTTCAGGGTCTTGAACGGCTCGGAGGAGAGGACCCAGCGAATCCAGTCTCTCGGACGCTTGGCGCCGTAGAGCTTCTTGAAGCCCTGCAGGCTCAGCGTGGCCTGGTAGCTCATGAATCCGAGCGCGTACAGATCAAGACCGAACCCAAGCCGCGAGTTTTTCCGCATCGCCTCAGGCGGCATGTACGCCAGCGTCCCCCCCATTCGATGATCGACATCCTTGACCAGGCCGCTGAGACCGAAATCGGTGAGCTTGACCACGCCTTCGCGGGTAACGAGGACATTGCGCGGGTTCACATCGCGGTGGATGAGACCGACACCGTGGACCGCCTTCAGGGCCGCCAGCATCTGGCGAAAATAGCCGAGGTACTGACGCTCCGGCATCGGACGCTTCCTGAAGGTCCGGATGAAGGGCACTCCGTTCACCAATTCCATGATGATCGAGAACGTGTCCTTGGAATCCACGATGTCATGTACCAGCACCACGTTGGTATGCTCGACCATGGCAAGGTACTCGGCCTCCTTCTGCAGCCGCGCCAGGACCCGCTTCTTGCCCCGTTTTTCCGGCAGGATCCTCTTGATCGCCACATTGCGTTTGAGACGCAGATCGAGCGCCTTGTAAACCTCGCCAGTCCCGCCAGATCCGAGCTTTCTCAGCAGCTGGTAACGTCCGTGAAGAATCTCTGCCATGAAACCAATTGTTCCCTCAAAACCCAGTCCACAAGCCGCTGAAGGTACCCTCTCGCTGCAACAGGGAACAGCTATCTTTTTGTGGACACGAGTAGAATTTATATCAAGCTTACCCTCTGCTTTAAAGTGACGGAGCACAGACCCTGCGTGATGGAATCAGCACAGGAATATTCAGTATGAACCGGGACGACCCCAGGATTTCAGCTTCAGCGCGGGAGGTCCAGCCCTTC
>JAKUSY010000253.1 GCA_022451445.1 Planctomycetota bacterium | reverse complement strand
AGGTAGAGTGACCAGAAGGTCTTCAGTGCCTGCCCGGACTGGCTTTCCAATTGGCTGAGGCCGCATGCTACGTAAATAACCCCGCCATCCTTTTGCTTAACCACGGCGCCGCAAAGACTGGAACAGGCAGCAGGGAGGGACGGATATTCGACCAGCTCGCTGAGTTTTTCATCCCACGTATACGAGAAGACCCTGTTGCTCGCTTTTACCCCGTCATCTCCTCCTATAAAAATGACCCGGCCGGCAAAAGAAACCGATGCCCCGTAAGCTGATGGCGCCGGCAACTTTCCCGCCACCACCCATTCCTTTTTCTGTCCATCTCCATCGGACAGATCCAGCGAGAAAAGCCGGTCATGCCAGACTTTCTTCCCATTTTCCCAGGGCGGAGCATCCGGGAAATTAGCCCCTCCGGCTACCAGGAGATGTCCTTTGCTTACGCCCGTAAAGGCGCCGGCGAAACCGTGCTGGTCGGGAAGGGATGGCAGGCTCGTATCCCATTGGAGCCCGGCGAAGGAGCCCTCCCCCATCACCCCGTGGCAGGGAAGCGCCACAAGAAGGAAAAAGAAAAGACTGATCCTGGATGACATGGAGCTGGTTTGCCTTCTGTTTAAATGGAAGAGAATGAGCGTCCTGGGCGATCCGAGAGTCCCTATCATTACAAACAGAGTGGGGGATACTCAATGGCTGTGTGAGTTTTTCAGTAATCGAGACGCCGAGCTTGCATCCACCCTCTTCAGCCCTTTGAATTGAACTTCTCGGAAGGTGGGCCCCTCCTCACTGGACAGCCCGCCTCTGCAGGCCAGGCCGCAACTCGCCAGGGTCGGCGAACATCCCTCGTCAAGATTGAGGAGCTACCAAGTGCATCGCGAATCACACCCGCAGACAAGAGCCTTCCCCTTGACTGTTTTTTCATTTATCGCCATACCTGTCATGCTCCTTTCATGCGGACAGGCTGCCTTCAGCCAGCAGAAGCCTGTCCGAACGGACAAGTTTCGCCAGCTCGCGGAGCTCCTCCCAACCCCCAACGAAAGGCGAACGGCCTCAGGGGCTCCCGGCCCGGCCTACTGGCAACAGCGCGCCGATTACGTAATCGATGTCGAGATTGACGAAAAAAACCACCGGGTCAGCGGCTCCGAGACCATCACCTATACCAACAACTCACCCCACGAGCTCACCTACCTCTGGCTGCAACTCGATCCGAACCTGTTCTCAAAACACTCCTACACCCCGATCGCCGACGAAGCGCCCGAGCTCGATGGCCTGTCGTACAAGAGGCTGCGGGGAATCCTCTACCGTGCCGAATTCGATGGTTCGATTACAATCTCCTCGGTCAAGGACGCCAAGGGCAGGGAGCTGCCTCACAAAACAGTCAAGACCATGATGCGCGTAGACCTGCCTGCCCCCCTCGCGAGCGGCGGTACGTATTCGTTTTCCGTGACCTGGAGCTTCTCCCTGGTCGACCTGAAAAAGATCCGCGCCCGCTCCGGGCAGGAGGTGCTCGATGACGGCAACGCCATCTACTCGGTGGCGCAATGGTATCCCCGCATGTGCGCCTACACCGACGTCCACGGCTGGCGCCATCGCCAGTATCTCGGGGGCGCGGAATTCACTCTCGAATTCGGCAGCTTCCTGGTCAAGATTACCGTGCAGGAGGATCACATCGTCGCCTCGACCGGCACCCTCCAGAATCCCGCCGAGGTTCTCTCGGAATCTCAACGCGAGAGACTGGCCGCCGCTGCCAAGGCCAAGGAGCCTGTGCTGATCGTCACCCCCGAGGAGGCGGCTGAAAACCGCAAGGAGAAATCCCCTGGCCGAAAGACATGGATCTTCCATGCCGACATGGTCCGGGACTTCGCCTTCGCCAGCTCCAGGAGCTTCGCCTGGGATGCCATGCCCTCTTCCGGCGAAGGGTTCTCCGCCCTATGTATGTCTTTCTACCCCAGCGAGGCGATGCCCCTCTGGAACCAATACGCTACCCATGCAACCGCCCAGACCATCGAGGTCTACTCAAAGTTTACTGTGCCCTACCCCTGGCCTGTCGCGATCTCGGTCAACAGTCCCGTAGGCGGAATGGAATACCCGATGATCCACTTTACCGGCGCACGCCCCGAAAAAGACGGGACCTATTCAGAGAGTAAAAAGTACGGCATGATCTCGGTCATCATCCACGAGGTCGGCCACAACTTCTTCCCCATGGTGATCAACTCCGACGAGCGGGAGTGGATCTGGATGGACGAGGGCTTCAACACATTCGTCCAGCAACTTGCCGAGCAGGAGTGGTCCCAGGACTATCCCTCAAGGCGGGGAATTCCGCGCTCCATCGGCGGCTACATGAAGAGCTCCAACCAGGTCCCGATCATGACCAGCGCCGACTCCCTGGTCCAATCGAGCGCCAACGCCTACAGCAAGACGGCCGCGGGCCTCACAATCCTGCGAGAGACTGTCCTGGGCAGGGAGACCTTCGATTTCGCCTTCAAGGAATACGCCCGGCGCTGGAAGTTCAAGCGCCCCATGCCGGCCGACTTCTTCAGAACCATGGAAGACGCGTCCGGGATCGATCTCGACTGGTTCTTCCGCGGCTGGTTCTACACCATCGACCACACCGACATCGCCATCACAGGGCTCACTCATTTCACGGTCGACTCCCAGGACCCTGCCGAATCAAAGGCGCGGGCAAAGGAGCGTTCCAGGGAATCCAATGACACAATCAGCAAGCGGCGAAGCGCAGGCCTCCCCAAGCGCATCGATGCCTTTCCGGAGCTGAAGGACTTCTATGACAAGCACGATGAGTTTGCCCTGACAAAGGAAGCAAAGGAGGCCTACGCGAAGATGGTCAAGAAGCTGCCAAAGGAAGACAGGGAACTGCTCGAGAGCAAACTCAACTTCTATGTTCTTGACCTCGAAAACATCGGCGGCATGGTCATGCCTGTCCTGCTCCAGCTGACCTACGAAGACGGAGAGAGCGAGGAGCTACACATCCCGGCGGAAATCTGGAGAAAGAACAACCAGGAGGTCTCCAAGCTGCTCATCAGCGCTCGCAAAATCGCTTCTATCCTGGTTGACCCTCATGAAGAGACCGCCGATACGGACAAGGAGAACAACGTGTTTCCCAGGCTCGCGAAGAAATCGCGCATCAAGCTTCGCGCCGGCGGCAAGGGAGGCTCCAATCCGATTCGCAAAAGCCGGGAGGAGGCTAAAAAAGCTGAGAAAGAGGCAAAGAAGGAAGAGGCAAAGAAGCCCTGACAGCGAGCCTCCCTGAAGGCACAATACGGTCATGATCCAATTGACCGATCCTCGGAAAACCCCGCGGCAGGTCCTGGCCCCCGCCCTTGTGCTTGCCGCTTTCGTCGGCGCGTTGTTATCCGCGCAAGACAAGTCCGCTGACAAACTCCGTGCTGACAAGGAGGCGCTCGCGCCCCTGCAGGGACTTGTCGGAAAGTGGAAGGGATCCGGCTTTCTGCGCAGGGGCTCGACAAAAGGCTCCTGGCGTGAGGACACCACCTGGGCCTGGAAATTCACCAAAGGCAGGGCCTATCTCGAATTCAACACTCCCGGGGCCCGCCACCTCCGCAAGGGGCGGCTCGAGGCGACCCGGGAAAGCGGGCGATTCTCGCTCAACGTGGAGCTGCCGAATGAAGGCGGCGACGCGCTCTACAGGGGCGCGAAAAACAAAGATGACAAGCTGGTTCTCGATCGCATCAAAGCCGAACGGAAAGACTCGCCCGCCCCTGCGCGCATCAGTCTCGGCCTGCTGGTCAAGGGAAAGAGGCTTGTTGTCCTCTATGAAGGCCGCAACGCAAAATCTGGCCGCTACTACCGCCTTGGCGAGGTGGGCTACACGCTATCAGGAACCTCGATCTCCAGCGGCAGCGGGCAGCCTGAATGCGTCGTGACCGGCGGACGCGGGACCATCCGGGTGGAACACAAAGGCAAGGGCTACACGGTGTGCTGCAAGGGCTGCCTCGAAGCTTTCAGGGATGACCCCGAAGCCATACTCGCCGAATGGTCGATGCGAGGAAAAGAAGAGCTGGATCGAAAGAAAAGCGGGGGAAAGAACCAGGCCGAATCCCAATGACAAATAGAGACTCGGATAAATGCATATTGATTACCGGGGCGACAGGCAAGGTCGGCACCGCCTTCATAGAGCGGATTCTCGCTGATGAAAAATACTCCAGCTACAGCATCCGCGCCCTCTGTCACAACCGTGTGCTCCCGGAGAGCGATCGTCTCGAAGTCGTGAAGGGGAGCATTGCGGATCGAGAGGTTGCGGCCAGGGGCGTAGCCGGGGCCACCCACGTCCTCCACCTTGCCACCTGCAAAGAAACCCCGGAGGACGTCATGGACGTCACGGTAAAAGGGCTTTTCTGGATACTCGAGGAGGCGAGAGCCTCGAAAACCTTTGAGCAATTCATCCTGCTGGGGGGAGACGCGGGAATGGGGCATTTCTTCTATCCGCACCCCGTACCCGTGACCGAAGAGCAGGGCCATTCCGCTTACCCCGGCTGTTACGCGCTCTCCAAGGTGATCGAGGAGGTCATGGTAGAGCAGTACTGCATACAGTATGACCTCAATGCCTGCTGCCTGCGCGCCCCCTGGATCATGGAAAAGGATGACTTCCGCTACACCCTGACCTTCTCACAGGAGGTGTTCGGGGGGCCGAGGTGGTGTGACCTTGTAGAGCCCGAAGAGGCCGCCGATTACGAGCGCGCCGGTACCATCCCTGTACTCTGCAATCCTGAAGGCGAAGCCATCTGCCGGAACTTCGTTCACGTAAGCGACCTCGTATCGGCAATCCTGCTGACCCTCGGCAATCCAGCCGCCGCCCAGGAGACCTTCAATATCTGCATGGATGAACCGGTACACTACCGCAAGGTAGCTGAGCACCTTGCCAGGACCCGCGATCTTGACAACGTCGACATCGGGACTGAATTCCACTCGACCTGGCTGGACAACAGCAAGGCCAGGTTCCTGCTGGGCTGGAGGCCCGAATACGACCTTGCAAGACTTATCGATGAAGCCTGGGAGTATGAGAGAACCCCCGACGAACCCCGGAAAATCTGGTACCCGGGATAGGCTTCATTTTTACAGCCAGACTACTAACCCCCACCCCCCCCGCCGCAGGCGGCCCACCCGGGAGCGGCGGC
>JAKUSY010000252.1 GCA_022451445.1 Planctomycetota bacterium | reverse complement strand
GCTTCATCTCGAGCCTCCCTGCTCGGCGCTGGCTGGCAGCAAGACATAGCTTCGGGCCACCGGTACGCGCAGCCTGGCGATCTCCGCCTCCTTCTCGGCAATCAGGGGATCGAAGAGAGGTATCTCCACGGCGTTGTTGCCCTGCTCATGCTTGCGGAACCCGTAGATATACGGCCAGTTGGCCGGGCGATAGCGATGGAAGTAGAAGAAGTTCTTCTCCACCCCCAGGCGGCGAATCTTGTCGACCCGGTCGAAATCCGGTCCTCGATCGAACGCCACCCCGACTTTCCAGGTAGCCGCCGTGGCCTTGATGACCTCGACGCCGTCGATGCGCAAAGCGTAGGCACCCGGCAGGAGCCCACCGATGCTCAATACCTCCGCAGCATCTCCGCCCCCGGGAAATCCGGGGAGCATCGAACGGGTCATGCTGAAGGACACCCCGCCGGCCCCGCCCTTCAGCTCCCTGACCACCGCGTTCCGGGCAGAAGAGGCCCGGACCGCATCGCCCCGAGCCTCCAGCCTGACCTCGACTCCCTCAACATCCAGGCCGAGCGCCGCGGCTATCGTACGGGCCGCCGCCCTGTAGCCCCGGGCGTTCAGATGGATCCCGTTGTCGGTGAGGGCGCGATCGGGCCCCTCGGCACGCAAGGCCTTGAACAGGTTGACGTAGAGATAGTCGCGTCCGGCGGCCAGCTCGCCGATCGCCTTGACGTAGACCGCCAGGTTGGCATTCTGCGGACCCGGGTTCGGCAGCGGAGGCCCCTTGTTCTCAAGCCGTATCGGCGAGAGCAGGACGATGCGGGCCCCCGTCCCGGCCAACGCATCAAGGAGACGTCTGTATCCCTCAAGGAAGGAATCAAGTCCCTTCCTGCCGGCGTAGGCGGCGTTGGAGCCATAGCCGATCACCAGGACGGTGGGCTTGGCCTCGACTACCTGCTTGCGCAGCTTGCCAAAGCCCGCCGAGGGGCGGTCAAAAACGGCGCGGGAATGCCCGAAGACATTGTCAGCGCTCCAGCCGAGATTGCGGAAGGTGACGTTGCGGCGCGGCCCGCCGACGGCCAGGAGCGTCTCGAGGTAGCCGTAGTTCTGGGCTCGCTCGATGAAGGTATTGCCGAGAAAAACGATCCGGTCCCCATCTCGCAGCTCAAGGGAATCCTCAGCGCTCAACGGCTGAGCGGAGGCAGCGCACCCGGTTGAAAAAACGAGAACAGCGAAAAAAAACCGTATCTGCATCCTGTCGCCTCTGGAAAACTGGATTGTGTAACCGTTCTGAATGACCCGGAGGTCAATCATAGGCCAAGAACCGCGCAAGAAACAAGGCGCAGCCCCGGGCACTTCCAGTCTGCCGAGCCGGTGCCCCTCCGTCACAAATCCATAGAGCGCAGGCAGTTTGGTTCATTAGCTTTCCATCAAGCAGGTTCTAATCCCCCCTCTCAGAACCAAAACCTTCTGGTCAAGACTCGTTCTATTCGGCTAATATATAGGGGTTGGCAGCGGTTTTTATGAAGTCGGAATTTTTGCCCATACCTGCCCTGTATAAGAGGACTTTTTCATGTCGATCCCTATTGACCGAAGAACCATGCTCAGGGGAGTCGGTGTCGCAGTCGCCCTCCCCCTTCTCGATGCGATGATTCCCGCATCGGCGGCCTATGGACGCAACTCAGCCGCCGTAAAAAGCCCTATGCGATTTCTCGGAACTGGTACGCCCCTTGGGATGCACCCATCCAATTTCCATCCGAAGATGGCGACCCGTGACTACGAGATGCCCCGCTCTCTCAAGGCGATCGAGCATATCCGCAATGACTTCACGGTCTTCACCAACCTCGACCATGGCCTCTACGGCGGACACTACACCAACCATACTCTCTACAGCGGCGTCAAGGTAGAGGAGCACAAAGACCACGACGAGGGCAACATCACCATCGACCAGCGTTACGCTGAGCACGTCTTTTCCGAGACCCGCTACAGCTCGCTTTGCCTCTGGCACAGCGACTATTCCTGGACCCGGCGCGGCATCAAGGTCCCGTCCATCAGGTCGACCGAGCACGCCTTCGCCCTGCTCTTCGCGGACACCAGCGGCATCGGTTCCAAGCGCAGGAGACGGAACAAAAGTAAATTCTCGGCTTACCCGGAAGAAAGCACGGCCGACCTGGAGGCCCGCAACAGTGTCCTTGATGCGATAAAGGGCGATGCGAGATCCCTCAAGACCCGCCTCGGCGCCGCCGACCGCGACAAGCTCGATGAGTACTTTACCTCGATCCGCGAGGTTGAGCGAAAGCTGCAGTCCTCCATCAAGTGGTCGAAAATCCCCAAGCCCAAGGTCAACGAAACTCCCAAGAGCGCCTCCGATCGGGATCTCGACAAAGCCTACGAGGCGTGGTACGACCTCGCCCTCCTGGCTTTCAAGACCGACTCGACCCGCTCCATCATCCTCGGCACGCCTGGAGGCGGCCGGGCCTTCAAGATACCCGGGGTAACGAGCGGTTATCATGACCTCTCCCATCACGGGCACGAGGAAAAGAAGATCGAGCAATTGAGTCTCATCGATCAATGCCACCTTCGCCAATGGGGTCGCTTTGTTGAAAAACTGAAGGCGACCAAGGAGGCGGACGGCCGCACCATGCTGGATACGACCATCACCATGCTGGGTTCCGGAATGGGAGACGGAGCAAGGCACAATAATGAGAACTTGCCGCTGGTCATGGCTGGTGGAGGCTGGCGCCACGGTTCACACATCAACGTGTTCAAACGCCAGAAGCTCAACAGCCTCTACCTGACGATTCTCCAGCGCCTTGGGGTCAAGACCCGTAAGTTCAACACGGCAGAGACTTCCTTTACGGGACTGAAATGAGCTCGATGAACGCTTGTCGTTCGCTTCTCCTCATAGCCTTCACCGTTTGCTGCGCCTCCCGCGGGCCGGCTTTCGGCGACAACATCAATTACGCCTCCGGCTATAAGGCGAAGCTGAAGCCTTTCCTCCAGGAGAACTGCTTCCGCTGCCACGGCGAGAAAATTCAGAAGGCCAAGCTTCGCCTCGACAACCTGCCCTTCAAGCCCACCGATCCCGACAATTACGATCTCTGGCAAAACGTTCTCGACAGGATCGCCAGCGGCGAGATGCCTCCCAAGAAAGAAAAAGGCGCCCGGACCGTCGTTGCCAAACCCGACCCAGCCTTCAAGCTCAAGGCCGACAAGATTTCCGAATGGATGACCGAGGCCCTCGAGCAGGCCTCCGAGCAGGTGGCCAGGACCAAGCGAGCCAAGGGCAAGGGCGTCCTCAGGCGTCTGAGCAAATCCCAGTACGCCAACTCCGTGCAGGAATTGCTTGGCAGCGAGGCAAGCAAATTGCTTGTCGAGACCTTCCCGGAAGAATTTATAGATGAAGGATTTGACAATATCGGCAGCTCCCAGGTCATGAGCGATTTCCTTGTCAGCCACATGATCAAGACAGCAGAGGATGCCGTCGAGTTTACCGATTTCGATAAGAAGAGCACCACCAGGGAAGAGCTGACCGAGTTCGCCGCCCGGGCCTTCCGAAGGCCGGTGACCGATGCGCAGATTGCTCCGTACTTCCGGCTTGCCGAAAAAGCGACTGCCACCCGCGCCTATGCGGCCATCCTCTGCTCCCCACGCTTCCTGTATTTCTATGACGACCCCGGAAAGCTCGACAGCTACGCCGTCGCCTCGCGCCTGAGCTACTTCCTCTGGAACTCGATGCCGGACAAGACCCTCTTCGCACTCGCAGCAGACGACAAGCTCCAGGACGAGGAGGTCATCCTTGAGCAGGTCGACCGCATGCTGGAAGACAAGAAGGCGGAGCTCTTTATCAGGAACTTCCTGCACCAGTGGCTCAATATCGACAACATCGCCGAGCTGCCTCCTGACGAAAAAAAGTTCAAGACCTTCTACGACGATGGCCTCGAGGAATCCTTCACCACCGAATCCTTCATGGTTTTCAAGTACATGCTGGATGAAAACCGGCCGGTGACCGAGTTCCTCAGTGCCGACTACACCTTTGTCGATTCCGACCTGGCCGAGCATTACGGCCTGGAGGAAATCAAGGATTTCGGGTTTGTGAAAGTCAAGCTTCCCGACCTGCGCCGCGGCGGCTTCATCACCCAGGGCGCCGTACTCACCAGCACCTCCAACGGGGTAGAGACCTCGCCGGTCATGCGGGGAATCTGGGTCCTCCAGAACATCCTTGGCCTGCGTAAACCCGCCCCGCCGCCAAACGTCCCGGCCCTTGCAGTCGACACGCGCGGAACGAGAACCCTGCGCCAGCAGCTCGCGGCCCATACCAAGAGCAGCAGGTGCGCCAGCTGCCACAGGCATATCGACCCGCTCGGATTCGGGCTCGAAAATTACGACGCCATCGGCGGGTGGAGGGAAGAATACAAGAACAAGGTCAAGGTCAACTCCGGGGGTAAGCTGCCCACAGGACAGAAGTACCGGAACATCGCCGAGTTCAAGAAGGCGCTCCTTTCAAGAAAGGAAAGCTTCGCCCAGGGGCTCGCCTCGAAATTCCTGACCTACGCCATCGGCCGTAAGATGCTCGGCACCGATCGCAGCGAGCTCAAGAAGATCGCCGGGAAGCTCAAGAAAAAGAACTACGGGCTGCGGGACCTGCTCCACCTCAGCGCCACCAGCAAGATCTTCCTGACACGGTAGGCGCTCACCTGACCTCAGGGGATCGAACCCACCTCACAAGTTGCGGGACCAACCGCCTATTTTTCGATCTCCGACCCTCGCTTGGCCCCCTTGACCTTGAGCAGAGGCTGGATCGCTTTCCGGCCCGCATTCACCTCAGCCGGGTCCGTCTCCACCCTGAAGAAATTCCTTATGAAGTCAACAGCCAACCGGCTCCAGGGTTCAAAGGTCTCGTCCAGGGGAGTTTTGCCCTCATTATTGCTCTCATTCACATCAGCTCCTTTTTGGAGCAGGAACTTTACCGCCTCGACCCTGCCGAGTGCGACAGCCCAGTGAAGGGCCGTGGTGCCGAACTGGTCCTTCTTATTAATATCAGCCCCGGGTTTTACGTGATTCCTGAGAGCCTCGACATCTCCGGACCTGGCCGCTGCCCAGATATCACCACCCTCGAGACCCCCAAGCTGGGCTCCAGTCTTTCCACCGTTCTTGCGCAGCAG
>JAKUSY010000251.1 GCA_022451445.1 Planctomycetota bacterium | reverse complement strand
CGAAGAGGCCCGCCAGCTCTTTGAGAAGCCGCTGGAGGTGATCGAGGGGCCTCTGATGGATGGCATGCGAATCGTCGGTGATCTCTTCGGCGAAGGAAAAATGTTCCTGCCGCAGGTCGTCAAGATCGCGAGTGTCATGAAAAAATCCGTCGCCTGGCTCGAGCCCTTCATGGAGGAAGAAAAAAGTTCCGGGACGAGGTCGGATGGGCGCATCGTCATGGCTACCGTGCGCGGCGATGTCCATGACATCGGCAAGAACATCGTCGGGGTCGTCCTCGGCTGCAATAATTGGGAAGTGATCGATCTCGGCGTCATGACGCCGTGCGAAAAGATCCTCGAGACGGCCAGGGAACTCGACGCCGACCTCATTGGGCTGAGCGGTCTCATCACCCCCTCGCTGGACGAGATGATGGCGGTGGCCTCAGAGCTGGAGAAGGCCGGCTTCTCGGCCCCCCTGCTGATCGGCGGCGCGACCACCAGCAAGGCGCATACCGCCATCAAGATCGCACCGCGATACTCCCACCCCGTTGTCCACGTGCTGGACGCATCGAGAGCCGTCGGCGTCTGCTCCACCCTCCGCGGCGGCGGAAAGAACCTGGAAACCTTCCTGGAGGAAAACTCGAAGGCGCAGGACCAGGCGCGCGAACAATACGAGGCGTCGCGGTCGAAGCCGGCCGCTATGCTCAGCATCGCCGATGCGCGGCGGCACGGCTTCCGGGACGACTGGAAAGAGGCGGAGCTCTCCCAGCCCTCCAGCCTGGGGATCGAGGTCCTGGAGAACTTTCCCCTGGCTGAGCTCGTCCCCTACATCGACTGGTCGCCTTTCTTCGCGGCCTGGGAGATCACCGGGCGATACCCGAAGGTATTGGAGGATCCCATCGTTGGCGAGCAGGCCGGGAAGCTCCATGAAGATGCTCTCGAGTTGCTGGGGACCATCGTCGGCGGCGGGCTCCTCGAGGCCCGGGCGGTCACCGGCTTCTTCGCGGCCAGCTCGCACGGCGATGATGTGGAGCTCTACGACACGACAGAAGGCGGGAAGGCTCTCGCCACCCTTCACTTCCTTCGCCAACAGCACCGGCGCGACAGGAAAAAGCCCCAATACTGCCTTGCTGATTTCGTCGCCCCCGCCACCAGCGGCAAGGTCGACCACCTCGGCGCCTTCGCACTGTCGACAGGCTTCGGCCTCGATGAGCTCTGCGCCGGCTTTGAAGCCGAAAACGACGATTATAATTCCATCATGGCCAAGGCCCTCGCGGACCGGCTCGCCGAGGCCTTCGCCGAGCTCCTGCACCTGCGGGCGCGCGAAAATTTCGGCTACGGCGCCGCGGAAGAGCTCAGCTGCGAGGACCTGATCGCCGAACGCTACCGCGGAATAAGACCCGCCCCGGGCTACCCCGCCTGCCCTGACCACAGCGAGAAGCCGACCATCTGGGAGTTGCTCAAGGTGAAGGAGAACACCTCCATCGAGCTCACCGAAAGCTGCGCCATGCAGCCGGCCGCGGCGGTCTGCGGCTTCTACTTCGCTCATCCCCTGTCCCGGTACTTCGCCATCGGCAGGATCGATCGGGACCAGGTGGAGGACTACGCCCGGAGAAAAGGCCTGGCTCCGGCGGTGGTCGAGAAGTGGCTGGCGCAGAATCTGGCCTACGACCCGGACTGAGCCGGACCGGGCAATCCTCGAGGCCGCCTCAGTCTTCTTCCAGCGGGCTTTCCGAGCCGGCGAGATGAACGACCCTGTAGAGGTCCCGAAGCTCACCGACACTGGCGATCATGTCCTTCACCGTTCCACCGGTCTGGAAATTGATCAGCGCCTTGGAAAGATAGGGAGCCATATCGATGACCGTCAGGCGATCCCTGAGGATCTTGCTCTCCGCCAGGCGCTCTTCGAGGCCGCCCCGGCTGTTGGTGCAAATCAGCTCATCGAGGGCCGAATCCACCAGCCGTTCGTCAAATCGCCCGTGCGTCTCGCTGTCGAACCCGTAGAAATGCGTGACCAGGCCGATCACCTTCTTGGCCCCCTTCTCCTTGGCCGCCTTGGCGGCCTGGAACATGGTGGAACCCGAGCGCATCATGTCGTCAAGAATGATGCCGATATGCCCCTCGACCTCCCCCACGAAGTCGAGCACCTGCTTCTCGTCTACCGACCCCCTCACCCTCAGCTGGTGAACGGCGGCCTGGCCGGCTACCCAGTCCGGATTCATGTTCTTGAAGAGCTCTTCGCGCATGCGCACGCCGCCGTCATCGGGGGAGATCAGGATGAACTTCTCGCCCTGCTCGATAAAGCGATGGTTCAGATAGTCACTGAACAGCGGCTCCATCTTCAGATGATCGAAGCTGTCGAAGGCGATCTCGATCTGCTCGGCGTGCAGCGAGGTTACGATGATGTGGTTCATGCCCCGGCGGATGAGGTCGTCGGCGACATCGCGAACCGTGATAGGTTCCCGCCGCGCATGGGTCTTATCCTGTGCCTGGTACCACAGGCATGGAACCACGAAGTTGATCTGGCGCACCTTGCAGGTGCGCTTCAGGGTCGAGAGGATCTTGAGCGCGTTGGCGAACGAAACGTCCGGGTCTTCCCCATAGCCCACGGTGGCGATGACATAGACGTGCTTGCCGCGCAGGTTCTCCTTCACGACGGCTTTCTTCTCCCCATCGCCGAAGGTCAGGATCTCCACCGGGACCAGGGGCTTGCCGAGGATCCTGGCCATGGAATCGGCCAGCGCATCATCCGGCCTTACCGAGACGAGCGAGAAGGCTTCCCGCGCCCTCCTGTCCATGTCCCTCTTCAGCTCATCACGGACACGATCCTCTATGAACTGCTCCAGCCAGGAACGAAACTGGGGGTCACCCTGCAGTTTCTCGAATTCCATCTGTGCGACTCGCTTTCGCAGAACGCTTCTGTGGTGGAACCACTTCAGAAAAGATCATGAACAACGCAAGAGCAGAATGAACTTATACCAGTTCTCGTGGCACGGGCAAGGACTGTCGGGGACAGATGTTGGCACAAGTTTTACTTGCCGAAATGCCGATTGTCTCTTCAGATGGTGGACCGTAGTAAATAAACAAACTGTCCTTGGCGGGACAAGTAGCGGGTCATTATTCGCCGGTGCTGGTGGCGGCGAGCTTTCCGGCCTCCGGGCCAGTAGTTTCACGAGTGGAGAGAGGAGCGGTCATGGAATTAGAGGTGGTATTTCTGGAGGATCCGGCTTGCAGCTGGTGCTGGGCTTTTCAACCCGTGGAGACAACGTTTCTCTTCGAGTGGGGAGAGCAGTTGCGCTGGCGTATGGTCATGGCCGGGCTCAGGGACCATCCCGTTCCGGATCCGAGCCTCATCATACGCCACTGGCAGACAGCAGCCGAAGTGTCCGGTATGCCGTTTGAACCCGACGTATGGCAAGCTCACATACTGCAGAGCACCTTTGTCGCCTGCCGGGCGGTAAAATCCGTCGCTGTGCGCAGCGACGAGGCCGCCCGCCGGCTTCTGCGCCGGATCCGGGAGGCCTTCTACGTCGAGAAAAAAAACATCGATGATCTCGAGTTTCTCTTCTCCCTGGCCGAAGAGTTGGGCTTGAGCTCCACGGACATGATTGAACAGCTATCCAACGGCCGCGCCGATGCGCTGTTCAGTTCAGATCGTGAAGAGGGCGCGCGCTACGGCTTCGGCTTCCCCACCATCGTTATTCGCAGACCCACCATGGAGGAGCCCAAGGTCCTGCAGGGCTCGGTTCCATACCGCGACCTCCTCGATGGCCTCTACGCGATGGGGGTCGATCACAAATCCCGCAAGAGATTCCGGGGAACCGACAGCGACTGGCGGCGCCTCCTGGAGATGCAGCCCCGGATCACCATGGCGGAGCTGCAGATGGTGACCAATATGAAGACCCCTGCCATAGAGAAGTGCCTGAGGGCCATGGGGGTCGTAAGGGAAGGCCCCTTCTACTGCCTGCCGCTCGAGGTGCGCCAGGAGCAGGTACTGATACCCGAGGAGATGCTCTATTAGGGTTCCACTGCCCTAGCCGCCGGTCTTCCAGGGATCGTCATCGAGTACGTCCCTGATGGCCTGCTCGTTTTCCTCCACACCGCGATCGCCATCATCGGAGGCCGCATCCTTGAAGGTGCCGCCGGGATAGTAGCCTCCCTGGCCGGCGGTGGTATAGGCGCCGCTGCGAAAATGCGCCAGGGGGTTGTGCCCCAGGCGCTCGCGCCGGGCATGGCGCAGCGCCTCGATATCGACCTCCGCCACGACGATCTTCTCACCAGGACCCGGATCCGCCTGGGAGAGAATACGCCCGTCGTAATCGACCACCATGCTTCCCCCGGGCCAGGAGAAGGGCGGATAGTTCTCCAGGCTGGCCCCCTGGTTCGAGGCGACCACGTAGGCAAGGTTCTCGATGGCCCTGCTGCGGTTGATAACGGTCCACCAATCCATGGGGGAGGTCGCTCCCCAGGGATCCATATAGGCCGAGACCCGGATCAGGATCTCCGCCCCGTTCAGGGTGAGCTCGCGGATGGCCTCGGGAAAGAGCCAGTCGTAACAGATGGCGCAACCGATATTGCCGAGCTCGGTGCGGGCCACTGGGAAGAGCTCCTCCGCGTAGCCCGGCAGATCGTGCGGGCTGGCGTGTACTTCCCACGGCAGCCATGGATTCACCTTGCGGTATTTGTAGAGAATTCCCTCGGGGCCGATCAGGCAGGTCGTATTGAAGACCGCCCCCGGCCAGGCCGGATCCATCTCAATAAAGCTCCCGGTCTGAATATAGATGCCCAGCTCGCGCGCCTTCTCCACGTAGCGCTCGGTATGCTCGCAGGGCAGCTCGACCGCCAGCTTCTCTCTCAATTCGCGGGCGCTCAGATATACCGGCGCCGCATGGGCAAACTCGGGAAAGACCACGAGCCGGACCGGGTAGAAGGGCTTGTAGCCCGCGACCGCCGAATCGATCATGGCGAGCATCCGGTCCACCCGGGCCGAGATCTCACCGCGCTCGCGGGGACAGGGGAAATCGGTCTGGCAGGCCGCGACTGCGTACTTCATCAGGAAACTCTCCAGGCCAGGCTTGTCTACGAAACATAAAACGACGATGCGCCTACATATGTTGCCGCTGAGTGGCCGCGCGTCAAGCCGCCAATGCTCAAATCACTCACCCGTGGAACCCGCG
>JAKUSY010000250.1 GCA_022451445.1 Planctomycetota bacterium | reverse complement strand
TCCGATGTCGAGATGGGCCTTTTCCTCGCCGACTGTACGTCAAGCGAACCCATGCTGATCTCGCAGTTAATGCGGATCAGCGCCCACTATTTAGTCCTGCAAGCGGTCTGGGAAGGACTCGCCAGTCAAAAATGGAATGCCCACCAGCTGGCCACGCTCGAAAAGCGGCTCGCCGGCATTGACCTGCTGGAGGACTTTCACCGGTCGCAGCTGGGGGAACGCGATATGTTCAATGGGGAACTCGAAAAAATCCGTAAGAATGCCGATATCTGGAAATTCAACCGCGCCATTGTGGACAGGAGCTGGTGGCAGCCTACAGGCTGGTTTGATCAGAACCAGCTGCGATACAACGAGCACTATATGCGCTTCATCCGCCGAGGAATCGATCTCGAGACGCGCACCATCAAGTTGAGCGTTGCGGTTGAACAGACAAAATTTATCGATGAAATGAGTCGCAGCCATCCTTATAACCAATTTATCCTCCTTGCCATTCTCGAGCTCTCCTCCGTTACGCCTCTGTTTGGAGACGGCCAGACGAAGGCCGACCTGGCCAGGATCGCCTGTCTCATCGAGCTCCATAAGCTGCGCAATGGGAAATATCCATCTAAACTATCCGAGGTCCAGTCACCCCTGCCCCTGCCAACCGATCCCTACTCGGGCAAGCCCTACATCTACAGCGTTGCCCCCGGACCTGGAGAACGCTACCAGCTGTATGGCGTCGGCTGGAACCAGGAGGATGACGGCGGCAGGATTTTCCTCCATGAGGATGGAGGTATAGAATCCAAAAAGGGCGACCTGGTCTGGAGGTATTCACCTGTCCCCACGCTCCCGGAAATCCAGGAACCCGAAGAAAAATAGGCGTTACACAATCAATGAATCGTGCCTCATCCACCGTCAAGACCTTCATTTGAGCGAACGAAAATGCGAAAACCGACTACCGCTCTCCTGCTCCTGACGGCCCTGACCGGCTTGTGCTTCCTCCTCGAGGGATGCGGTCCCCAAAAAAAGACCTGGGGCTCGTTTCGCAGGGAATGGGAAGCCAGGGGAGAGAAATTTGATTATCGCGCGATGGTTCCCGCGCCGATTCCATCGGAAAAGAACTTCGCGCACACACCTCTGTTGGAACCCCTGTTCGACTACGAGTGGAACAGCGAGCTGACCGACTCGAAACCCGCTGACCCGGAAAAACACGAGCAGGCCGAGGGTCTGCTGGATATCGATGAAGACCTTCCCGCCGTCATACGATGGCAGAGCGGCCGGCGCGTCGAGCTCGCCGCCTTCCAGGAAATTTTCCGCACAGAACGATGCTGGCCAAACCCGGAGACAGCCGGCAAGCCTGCCGAGGACATCCTGCAGGCCCTCGAGGTGTTCGCTGACGACATGGCAGAGCTCACCCGGGCGGCGAAAGAAAGACCGCTCTGCCGGTTTGACATCAAATACGAGGCGCACTTTGCGGCCGCTATGCCCCATCTCCTGGTGCTCAGGAACCTCACGCGATGCTACACCCTGCGTGCGATAGCCAGGCTTCACGCCGGAGACCTGGAGGCCGCCTTCGCGGATGTCGAGATGGGGCTCTTTCTCGCTGAATGCCTGGCCGATGAACCCCTGGCGCTCTCCCAACTGGTGCGGATCTCCAACCTCGAGATGATCCTGCAGGCCATCTGGGAAGGTTTCGCCGCGGAAAAATGGACCGCCGGGCAGCTCACCGCGCTGGAAAAACGCCTCGCGGAAATCGACCTGATTGAAAGCTGCCGCCGGGCGCTGCGCTGCGAGCGCGACATGGCTAACCAGTTCATCGACCAGGTCAAAGCAGATGCCGGCTACAAAAAGACCCAGAACCTGGTCGATCTTGACGAGCACTGGCCCAGCACCGACCAGGCCGGGTGGCTTAACCGGAACCAGCTACGTTTCAACGAGAGCTATATGAAATTTAACCGGCGCATCATCGATACCGGGACGCGCACTATCAAACCGGGCGTAGCGGCTGAGCAATTGAAGTACATTGAAGAAAACAAGATGAAGCCCGACCACGTGATATCGAGCCTGATTGTGCTGTCCATCGGCCCCCTGGTTCGCCAGTTCGGATCCGGCCAGAGTGTCGTCGATCACGCGCTCATCTCCTGCATGCTGGAGCGTCACAAACTAAAAAAGGGCAAGTACCCCGGGAAACTGGCCGAGCTCGAAGGGAATCTGCCCACCGATCCCTACTCGGGCAAGCCCTACCTCTACAGCGTCGTCCCCGGAACCGGGCCTGGAGATCGCTACCAGCTGCATGGAGTCGGCTGGAACCAGGAAGATGACGGCGGAAAAATCGCCCTTGATAATTGGGGCGGAACGCGCGAGAGCCAGGGAGACCTGGTGTGGCGGTACTCACCCGACCCGGCGGTCCCTGGCGCTTCGAAACCAGGAGAGAAATGAAATTGAAACTGCTGCTCCCCATCTTCCTACTGTCCCTCTGCGCTCTCGCCAGTAATGTATCCATCCAGGCGGAAGAGCCCCTGCTGAACATGCCGGAGATGCTAGATGCCGGCACCCTCAAAACCGAGGTGGTGAACGACTGGCACCGGGTAAAAAGCTCCGTACCCACTCGCCAGAAGCTGATCACAATCCGGGTCGGCGAGTTGCTGCCGGGGAAAGAATACCGGGTGCCGGTGCGCATGATCGTCCCGGCCGACCGTAAGGCGAAGGGCTTCCATCTCACCGGAGGGCATCAGCAATCGAGAATCCAGCGGGATGCGCACCCGAGGGGTGTCGAGAAAGACCTCCTCGAGGGCGGGGTGGGCCTTGTCTACACCATGGTGCAGGTCCTGAAGCAATCGGGGCAGGAAGAGCTCGGCGACGCGGCGCACAGGAAATTCTCCGAGACGCTGAACCCCAGGTACTCCATCCAGTATTGGGGCTGGCCCGCCGCCCTGATGCGCTCGGTGACCGCCGCCTACGCGGAAAAAGAACATTTCGAGACCGGCAAGGTCGCCCTCTCAGGCTCCTCCAAGAACGGAGCCTCTCCCTCGGTCGCGATCATTCACGACAAGAGGATGACCGCCGTGCACGCCGGAGTCTCGCCGATCTGGGACTCCCCCCTGCGGCTCTGCGACCGCAAGGCCTGGGATGAGCTGCGAAAGTTCAACGAGAGCTACGTCGAGAAACTCAAGAAGAAGGACCCTAGGCTGAGGACCAGCCGTCTCCTTCGGCATACCTTTCTCGGAGGAACCTACGGCCCGGTCTACAACGATGAGGCCCTGGCCGCGGGAAACAAGTGGAAGGATCTCGAGCGGCTTGCGGCCCGCATGGCCGACCAGGTATTCATCTCCCGCAATCTCGATGCCCTCAAGGCCCGCAAGGTCGACCTCTTCTTCCAGCCTGGAACACACGATTTCGTCGCCTTTGACATCGCCTGGGGCGGAAAGCATCATCCCCGGGTCCCCCTGTACCTGGGGGCGAACTCCGGCCACGGAATCAGGGAGAAGCACCTCGCGCGGGAAAAAGACGAAGAAAACAAGACGGCTTTCCTCCTGAATCACTTTTTCGGTGGAAAGGACTCTTTCCTGGAACCTCCATCTGTCAAAACCAGCGTGAAGGGAAAGCTCCTCACGGTCACCGTCACCTTCAAGCCGGGCTCCCGGGCCGAGAGCGGCCGTATCTGGTGGATGTACGACCGCGGCCCCGATGGCAGCGCCGCCTACATCACCGAGACCTTCCCTGATGACCAGTGGAAGGACATGAATTTCGATTCCGAGAAGAACGCCTGGACAGCGAGAATCGACCTGTCTGCCAATGCCTCCCGCATTGACCTCTTCAGCAACCATCGAAAGACCATCCGGCACGGCCCGGAGAAATCCTCGTCCTACCTGTCGAGCCCCTACACCCGGGTGTCGCTGAAAACCGAGTGAATCAGGCGAGCAGCTGCGGGATCGACCCTGAGCTGTCGGCGAATCGTGGAATGTCCAGGCCCATGGCTCTCGCCTGGGTGAGCCAGAGATTGGCCAGCGGCGTGCCATCGGCGCAGTTGAGGTGCTGCCCGCCGGCCCGGAGCTTTCCGCCTCCTCCACCCGCGACGACGATCGGCAGCTTGGTGTACTGGTGCGTGGCGCCATCTCCAAGCCCCGAGCCATAGGTCAGGATGGTATTGTCGAGCAGGGTGCTGCCATCGGATTCCTCGATGGAGGACATCTTCCTGATGAGATAGGCGAACTGCTCCATGTGGAAACGGTCAACCTTCTCGAGGTCCTCAACCCACTTTCCCTGGTTGTGCGACATCTCGTGGTGGTTGCGGGGCTTGTCAAAGAGGCTCTCGTATTTGTACGGCGTGTCCCAGCGTTCAGGGCCGATCATCAGGGTGGTCACATGGGTCAGGCCGGTCTGCAAGGCTGTGACCATGAGGTCTCCCATCAGGCGGATGTATTTCCCTCGCGGCAGGTAGGCCGCGGCCGGCTCATCCAGCGGCGTCTTCTTCAACGCGGCCTTCATGCGCTCGAGCTTGTCCATTCGCTCCTCGATGGCACGAATGGAGTCGAAGTATTCGGCGAATTTATGACGGTCAGAACTGCTGAGGTCACGCTGGAAGCTGCGGGCATCGCCAAGCACCAGGTCGGTTATGTTGCGGATTTCCCGGTTATTCTTCGTACGGAACATGCGGCGGTAGGCCGCACGAGGATCACGCAACGATGGAGCGACGTGCCCGGTGCCGTACCAGGAGATGTTGTCGAAGTAGATGGACTCCTTATTGTCCTTGTGGCTGTTGCAGCTGAACTCGAGGGTCCTGAAGGGAGCGTCTTTCCCCACCTCGTCGGCCACAAGATGGTCAAGCGTCCGGTCAAGCGGCCAGGCGGAGGTCTTGATCGTGAAGGGAGCCGCGCTGCTGATGAAACAGGAGGCGCATTGAGCGTGGACATCGGTGCCGCTCTGGAAGGTGCGATCGAGCCCGGTGATAAAGGTAATGTGCTCCTGGAGCTCCTTGAGCGGCCCCAGCGTCGGCGTCCATTCGATCGGGCTGAAGCCGACCGGGTACTTGATGCCCTTGATCCGGTTCTTCTCGTTGAAGCCGACAAACTTCGGCAGGGTGGCTTTCTTTTCACCCGGGAAGAACGCCCGGCGAACGACGCCGATGGGGACATAGAATATCGCCATCTTCTTCGCAGGAGATTCCGCCAGGTTTCCCA
>JAKUSY010000025.1 GCA_022451445.1 Planctomycetota bacterium | reverse complement strand
AAACCAGGGTGAAAACAGGGAGAGGGTGGCGCCGGCCGAACCCGGTTTCGCTGGAGGCGCTCGGGCGGTTCGTGTTCTCCTGCCCCTTGCCGGGTTACTGGCCGTCCTGCCTTACCTTGGAGTCCTGGATTCCCCCTACGTCTTCGACGACATCAAGCTCGTCAGGGACAATGAGGGGCTGGGTGGAGGAGGCCCCGGCGCTCTCGGCGGGCTTGCCGCCAGCTTCGATGTCACCTCACGGGAATGGTCCGGAGATGAGCTGCGGGCCAACTACCGGCCGCTGCGTTTCCTGTCCTACCGCCTGGACTATTACCTCTCGACGGGTTTTATCAGGGACTTCAATCCCGCTGAAGATCCACCCCCTGTATTGTTTTTTCACCTCCAGAATATCTTCTGGCACGCGCTCAACGCGATGCTGGTCTTTCTGCTTGGCAGGCGCCTGCTGGGAAGCGATGCCGGAGGTTTCCTGGCGGCCCTCCTGTTCGCGCTGCACCCGGTACAGACCGAAGCGGTCACCTATATTTCATCGAGAAGGGACGTGCTCTCGACCTTCTTCTTCCTGGCCAGCCTGGTGGTCTACCTGCGGGTGCCGCCTGAAGAGGGTCCGGGCTGGGGGACATTGCTGCTGGGCCCGGTTCTCTTCTCGCTGGGGCTCCTCGCCAAGGAGATGGTGATCACCTTGCCGGCGGTATTGCTGCTGGTTGACCTGGCACGGCGTCCGGCGCTCATGCCCCGCCGGCTGGCTTTTCACGCTCTCCTCTGGGTGGTGGCGATCGTGTCCGCCGTGATCACCTTGGAAACACCGGGGCTCGTCGCCTCCGGGGACGAACCGCGGGGGCTCTCGATGATCTACGATGCGGGCCGCTACGCTGCCCGCTACCTCGGGCTGCTGCTGCTCCCCTTGTCCCAGAGTGTCGATTACTCCTACGCGGCGATTACCGAATCGAAGGGAATCCTCGATCCGCTGACCTCGTTGCTCTCCCTGCTGCTGGTGCTGGCGCTGGTGCTGGTGTCGGTTCGCTCTTACAGGAAGGGCAGCGGTCTCGCGGGCCTGGCGATCCTCTGGTTCCTGGGGACCCTGGTTCCCGTTCTCCAGTTCGTTCCCATCGCCGAGCGGTTCGCCGAGCATTTTGCCTACCTGCCGTCCATCGGTATGGCCCTGCTGGTGGGCAGCCTGTTGCCGGGCGTGCTGAGGCGCAGCGACAAGCTGGGCTGGGTGATTGGAGCCACCCTGGTTGTCGCCTGCCTGGCATCGACGCTCTACCGAAACGAGGATTGGGCCAGCCGTGAGTCACTCTATGCGGCGGCGGTCAGGGAGCAGCCGCTGTGTGCCAGGGCTCGCTTCGAATACGGTAACGCCCTCATGGAGAGGGGAGGCAGCGGGCCGCAGGAGGCCCTTGTCCAGTTCGACAGGGCCCTGGATATCTGGAAGGATCAGCCCCTGGAGAGCTACCTTGGCTACAAGCTGGTCATCCATGCCCAGCGGGGAATGGTCCATTCATCCATGGGAAGGAAAAAGCCCGGCAGCCTCAGGAAGGCGATCGGTGAGCTCAGATTCCTCCTTTCACAGAAGGACAGCGATGAGAGTGAGCTTGCCACCTCCACCAAGCCCATCCTGCTGACCCTGCGCCTCGAGCTCGCCTCCTGTCTCGAGCGCGGGGGAGATGAAGACGAGGCGGTCAGCGAATACGGAAAGATCATCGAGCTCGACAGCGTTTCAACCATGGCGCTCCGGGCGCGTTTCCAGATTTACCAGATCCTGCTGAACAGGAAGGATATCGATGGCGCCGTATCGGTTCTCGAGGAGATCCCGGCCCTCGTTGAGCAGGGAAGCGCCGACTGGCTGAACGCGAAGCTGCTTCTCTTTACCGTCCTCCTCGAGCACAAGAAGGATTTTGATTCCGCCGCGGCTCTCATCGAGGGCATGCTTCGCTCGGCGGTCGACAACGGGCAGAAGGTGGGCTTTCTCTTGAAGTGGGCAATGGTTTTCGACCGCCAGGGGAACCTTGCGGCCTGCGTCGAGAAACTCGAAGAGGCGCTGCAGATCGACCCTCACTCGGTGGCCGTACTCGAGACCCTTGGGCCCATCGAAAGCATGAGGAACCGAACGGAACGGGCGGAGGGATATTTCGGTCGACTGCTGAAAATCAATCCGCGTAATTTCATCGCCCTGCAGGGCCTGAGAGAACTCAAGCTGCGAAAAGATGCCGGGCCCGCCCGGGGAGCGAAGGAGCTCGCGGCGCAGAAGCTGCTGGAGAGCATGGAGGAAACCGCCCGCGTGCACGAGGCGAAGAAGCAATGGCCCGCTGCCCGCCAGAGCTGGGGCCAGATTGTACAGAAGGCCTCTGAGGCTGGAGCCACGGATAAGCTGGCGGAAGGCTATCGCGGGATGGCCCGGGGCGAGGCGCAATTGCGTCGCCTGGAAGAAGCGCTGAAATATCTCGAGAAGGCCCTCGAGACCGGGGCGGCCCGGGACAGGACCTACCGAGCCCTGGCCGATCTTTACCTGAGATACCTGGGCAAGCCGGAGCAGGCCGTGGAATATTACAGGCGCCACCTTGCCGCCCGCAGCCCTGATTCCCAGGCGGATCCCGGAGTCTACCTGAACCTCGCCCGGCTCCTCTCCGCTGAAGAGAAGGAAGAGTCGATCGGTTTCTACGAGAAGGCGGTTGAGCTGGGAATCCTGGATATACTCGGCGAGGATTCCGCGAAGGTAAAAAAAGACATGGGACTGCTCTATGCGCAGCTTGGGCGCTGGCAGCAGGCCTTCGACTCACTCTCTGGGTACCATACGGGTCTCGGTGTTGACCAGGCCGAGGAACGACTGATTATCGAGGCGTACCTCAACGAGCGTGTTGTGCCGAACCTGAGCGGGGAAAAAGAGAAAAAGGACGGCGGCAAATAGAATATTTCCGCCCGGGAATGCAATGAGGCTTCACAGGATCTGGCTACCCGGCGCCCGCGGCGGGCGCAGCTACCCTCTCGATGAGAAGGAGTCGCATCACCTTGTCACGGTGATGCGAAGAGGCGAGGGTGACGAGGTGGTCGTGGTCGCGGGTGAGGACAGGATCTACCACGGGGTGATCGAATCGATTCAACAGCAGGGGGATGCTTCGCAGGTGATGGTCGCCGTGGGTGAGGACTTTTCAGCCGAGCCACCCCGGTTGAGACCCTGGGTGGTTGCGGTGTCGGTGGTGAAGAAACGCAACCTGGATCTCGCTATCCGTATGCTTTCGGAGCTGGGGATCGAAGGGGTCGTGCCGTTGGTGAGCGAACGCGGCCAGGTTGCCCTCGATGCCGGTTCCGGTAAGATGGAGCGTTGGCGGCGTATCGCGCTCGAGTCGGCCAAGCAGTGCGGGCGCGGCAGTTTGCTGGATATTAGGGAGCCGGCTTCCATCGGGGAGTTGCTTGGGGCAGAGGAAGACCGGGACGTCTGGATCGCCCATCCAGACGGTTTAGAGCCCTCCTGTGACGATTTCCTGGGGCCGGATGGCCTCCGCACCGCCCTCTTCCTTGTAGGCCCTGAGGGAGGCTTCAGCGCCTCTGAAATAGCTCTTTGCCAGGAGCGTGGAGGCCGGCTGATCGCCTTCCCGCTTCCCGTGATGAGGACACCTGTGGCTGTTATGATGATCGGGGCTCTCGGGGCTCTCGTCGAGATGTCAGCGGGTCCCGGGCGAGCGGGCTCCGATGACGTAAATTCCTGTTGATTCATTCTTTGCGGGCATGTAATATTCGGCCTTTTGACTCGGAATTAGAAGGATTTCAAACCACTCCCCATGTCGAAGACCTTTCTTTTACGCAAAGAAGACGTCGTGCGCCGGTGGCTTCATATCGATGCCCGTGACGTGATACTCGGGAAGCTCGCGGTCCACGCGGCCGTCGCGCTCATGGGCAAGGACTGTCCTACCTATACCCCGGGAGTCGACTCCGGAGGCTTTATCGTGGTCACCAACGCTGAGCTGGTGAAGGTCACGGGTAAGAAAGAAGCGAACAAGAAATATCGCTGGTATACGGGCTACATAGGCGGCCTGAAGGAAAAGTCTCTCGAAACGATGAGAGCGACCAAGCCTGAGAAGGTGATCCAGCTGGCGGTCAGAAGAATGTTGCCCAAGAACAAGCTGGGCAGGAATATGCTGAAGCGCCTGAAAGTTTACGCGGGCGCCGAACATCCTCATGAGGCCCAGGCCCCGCAGACGGTTACAGTCAGCTGATGGCTAAGAAAAAAGAAGTTAATTACATCTGGGGAACAGGCCGGCGGAAGACCTCCGTTGCCAGGGTGCGTCTTCTCGAAGGCAAGGGAAACATCCAGGTCAACAAGGTTGACGTCGATACTTTCTTTAGTACGCAGACTCAACGTCAGCGTGTCAGGGCTGCCCTGAAGGCGGTTGACTGCGAGAAGTCCTTTGATATATTCATCCGGGTACACGGTGGCGGATACAATGGGCAGGCGGATGCCATCTCGCTTGGAATCGCCCGGGCTCTTCTCAAGCAGAATCCGGAAAATGAAGCCGCTCTTCGCGACGGCAAATTCCTCACTCGTGATTCGAGGGAGGTCGAGCGCAAGAAGCCTGGGCAGAAGGGCGCCCGCAAGAGCTTCCAGTTCTCCAAGCGCTGATCCTGCCGTCAGGGAATCGCGTCGATCTGCATGTGAAGGAGGCGCTCTCCGGAGCGGGTGGATGCCTGCTGTGCAAGGAGACTCTCCTTGCCTGCCTGAGTGGTCTTACGCTTAGAGGGGAATCAAGCCCATGCCAGTACAGCTGAAAAAGCTTCTTGAAACGCTCGAGGGGATAGCTCCTCTCGAGCTTGCCGAGGAGTGGGACAACGTCGGGCTGTTGCTCTGTCCGAGCCGGAAAAGAACATCCCGGAAGATCCTGCTGACGATCGATCTTACGGAGCCGGTGCTGGAGGAAGCTCTCAGGGCGGGAGTCGATACGATCGTTGCCTACCATCCTCCAATTTTCGATCCGCTGAGTGAGCTTACGCCTTCGGAGCAAAGGCAACGAGTCATCCTGAGCCTGGTCGAGTCGAAGATCGCGGTTTATTCACCGCATACGGCTCTTGATTCCGTGGTGGGGGGAGTGAACGACTGGCTGGCCGGTGGAATCGGTGAGGCGGAGATCGAGCCGGTCATCCCTTTCAGTGGAGCTGGAGAGGAAAGAGGGGAAGCTGCCTGCGGCCAAGGGCGCCTCCTGCGCCTTCGCCGGTCGGTCAAGTTGAGCTCGCTTGTTCGAAAGGTCAAATCGCACCTCGGTCTCAGGAAGTTGAGGGTGGCCTCCGGTAAACGGGGTGACCCGGTTATTAAAAGCGTAGCGATCTGTGCAGGTGCAGGCGGGTCCGTACTGAATGGCGTCAAGGCGGATGCCTATCTCACCGGGGAGATGCGCCACCACGATGTTCTCGACGCCAAGGCTTGCGGCACGAGTGTCATCCTGTGTGAACACAGTAACACCGAGCGCGGCTATCTGCGGATTCTCAGGTCGAAGCTGGCCGGGCTCCTCGGCCACGGCGTCGAGGTCAGGGATTCCCGTACTGACAGGGAGCCGCTGGAGTTCGCCTGAGCTGTTGCGGCAGCAGGAGCCTCAGAATGATACCTGCAGTCCGACCATCAGGCGCCAGTCGCTTTCCATCTGGGGGCCATCGAGGTCCTGGTGGACAGGGAATCCAATCTCAATCGATAGCAGGGTCTCTTTGTCCATCGAATTTTCCTGTGGCTTTGCTTGAAGCAGCTGCCCGTTGTCCTTATCGATAAACAACCTGTCCCATTTGTCCCATCTGTCCGTATCGAGAAAGATGTTGAGGCCGAACAGGATATCGACGCGCTCTCCGCCGCGAAGATCCGCGCGCGCATTGGGGCTCATCATCGGGTTCATCTCGGCATCCTGTCCATCGATATTGCCCCAGGTGGAGCCCTCGATCCTTGCCGATGCGCTCAGCGTATCGCTGAGCTTGCGTGAGTACCAGGTCGTGGCCTGGAAGCGATTGCCGAGCGAGTAGCCCTCTCCATTTTCTCCAAGGTGGATGACGCTGGCTACCTGGGTGCCCCAGGATCCCCCGAATTTCTCAGCGATGTAGGTCAGCCCAGGAAGGAGATCGAAGGTTCCTGAGCCCAGCTGCATTGGATAGGGCAGCCGCATGGTCTCACCTCCATTCATGCCGGGGCCGGTCTCCTTGATGGAGCCCGTGGGAATGCTCAGTCCCGCGTTCAGTCTCAGCGTCCGGCTGTGGTCACCAGCCGCCCACAGTGGGAAAATACCGGCGAGCTTGAGGTCGCCGGCGCCGCTGGTCTCCGCCTTGCGGGTCATGGTCATATTCGGCATGTTGGGCATAGGCATCCGGGGGCTCATCTCGATGCGTTTGAGGGGAAGCATCGCCATGAGGGTGATGGAGTCGCTGGCAGCGTACATGGCTCCCATCATATGCATCTCCATTCGCATGCTGGTGGGGGCCATCATGAAGCCGGCATCGAGAATATCCTGGGTGCTTGCCGGGGTGGAACCGTCGAGGTTTCCATTCATCTCCATGATTCCGTAGCGGTAGGAAAACATGGCCTCGCCCGCCTGGTGCGCATGGTCCCCCATGACTCCGAGCGGGGAATTGTCGTCATGCCCCGGCCCTGTCGAGCCGTGGGCGTGCACATCGGGATGAACGTGCTCATCACAGTAGGCGGGAACAAGGAGCGGGAGGATTGCCAGGGTGAAGAACGCGTAGCTGAGGTGTTTATTCGTCATCGGGAGAGAGGGTGTCAGCCTTGTTGAAATGTAGGGTGAACACAGAGGCTAAACGCGGTTCTGGAGCGGATCAAACAGGTAAATTATTTTTCAGGCGAGGATCTCGCGGATCACGGAGCCGTGTACATCGGTCAGGCGGCGCTCGAGTCCGTTGTGCAGGAAGCTCAGGCGCTTGTGGTCGAGGCCGAGGAGATGCAGGATCGTGGCGTGGAAGTCATAGACCGAGCAGACCTTCTCGACCGCCTTGTGTCCGAACTCATCGGTGGCGCCGTAGCTGTAGGGCGCCTTGACGCCGGCGCCGGCGAGCCAGGTCGTGAAGCCGTAGGGGTTGTGATCGCGACCGCTGGCGCCCTTCTGGAAGGTCGGCATCCTGCCGAACTCCGAGCACCACACGACCAGGGTCTCATCCAGCAGTCCACGGTCCTTCAGGTCACGCAGCAGGGCCGCCGCCGGCTGGTCGAGCACGGGGCCATGCTTGCTGTATTGCTTCTCGATCTGCTTGTGACCATCCCAATTGCTGACGCCTTCGCCGCCGGTCTGGTAGGCGCCGTTGAAGAGCTGCACGAAGCGGACTCCCTTCTCGAGCAGGCGCCGGGCCAGGATGCAATTGCGCGCGAAGGAGGCCTTGAGCTTGTTTTTTGAATCATCGGCTCCGTACATCTTCAGGATGTGGGCCGGCTCCGAGTCCAGGTTGCTGACCTCGGGTACGCTGAGCTGCATTTTCGCGGCGAGTTCGTAGCTGGAGATCCGTGCCGCCAGTTCGTTGTCGCCCGGGAAGCGCCGCTGGTGGCGCTCGTTCAGGCTGCGCAGGAAGTCCCGGGTCGCTCCGTCGGCGTCGCCGCTGATGCCGGGCGGCCGCCGCAGGTTGCGAATCGGCTTGGAGTCGTTGAAGTCGACTCCCTGGAAGGCCGCCGGGAGGAAGCCCGGCCCCCAATTGTTGACGCTTGACTGCGGAGTGCCGCGCGAATCGGGAATGGCCACATAGGCGGGCAGGTCGGCGTTGGGGCTTCCAAGTGCGTAGGTGAGCCAGGAGCCCATGCTGGGGAAGCCGTCGAGGGTGTAGCCGGTCGACATGAAGTTCTCCCCAGGCCCGTGCGTATTCGTCTTGCTTGTCATCGAGTGAATGAAGCACATCTCATCGGCCAACTCCGCGAGGTGGGGGACGAGCTCGGAGACCAGCTTCCCCGATTTTCCGCGTGGCTTGAACTCCCATGGACTCCTGACGAGGCTCCCCTGCTCTCCCTGGAAGGTTACCAGCTTACCACCGGGCAGGGGCTTGCCGTGTCGTTTGATGAGCTCAGGCTTGTAGTCGAAGGTGTCGAGGTGGCTGCAGCCGCCCGAGCAGAAGATCACGAGCACGTTGCGGGCGCGGGGCTTGAAGTGAGGTTCTCTCGCCGCGAAAGGCCTGCGCGGGTCTATCACAGGCCGAACAGGTTTTCTCCCTGCCGCTGGATCGGTTTCAGCTTCCGCGGCCGGCAACCCCCGGGCGCCGAGCAGATGGGCCAGGGCGATGCTGCCCAGTCCCGTTCCCAGGTCGCCGAGGAATCGTCTCCTGTCAAGGGGGCGGTGGTTTCTGTTCTCGGCAATGGTTTTTCTCTCAGGGAATGAAAATGAACTCGTTGCTGTTGAGAAGCGCGCGGCAGAAAATCCGGAGGCCGTGCTTCACGATCAGCTCTTCGCTTTCGGAAATCTCTCCGGTCTCGGGCGCGCGTCCAAAACAGAGCTCGAACGCGAAATGTATCCTCGATGCGGTGTCCGGTCCTGCCTCGCTCAGGAGTCGTTTTTCCAGCAGCCCGGATTGTTGCAGGATGAACGAGCTGTTGAAGAGGTTGAGCGCCTGGATCGGGGTCGTGGAGCGGGATCTTCTCGATATGACCTGGCTGGCGTCCGGACAGTCAAAGGCGCCGAAGACCGATTCCTGCTCCTGGCGGACCTTGGTCATGTAGATCATCCTGCGCCAGTCCTCCGGGCCGTAGGTTTTCTTGGGGAAGAAATGACGGACATTCTCCATCTGGACCTCGAAGCCGCTGAAGCCGGGGCCGCCCATGCTCAGGTCGAGGACGCCGGAGATCTGGAGGATGCTGTCACGGATAGCTTCCGCCTCCAGCCGCCTGGGCGGGAATCGCCAGAGCATCGTCGTCGATGAGTCGGCAGCCAGGGCCGCTTTCCTGGGAGCGCTCTCCTGCTGGAACGTCTCGGAGAGGAGAATCAGGCGGTGGATGTGCTTGAGAGACCAGTCATTCTCCATGAGCTCCGAGGCGAGCCAGTCGAGCAGGCGGGGATGGCTCGGCTCGGAGCCGTTCAGACCGAAGTCGTTGGGCGTGTTGACGAGCCCCCTGCCGAAATGATGCATCCAGATCCTGTTCACGATCACCCTCGCGGTGAGCGGGTTTTTTTTCGTGCTCAGCCAGCGGGCGAACTCGAGCCTCCTCTGCTGTTCGGGAGTATTGTTTCGCAGTTGAAAACCGTTCAGCGCCTCCACCGCTCCCGCCGGCAGCTCCTCCCGTTTCTGCAGGGGATCGCCGCGGTAGAGGCGGTAGGTCGCTCCGGGCTGGCGGAAGGTTCCGGCGTAGACCTTTACGGTATTTCCAGCCGCCAGGAGCTTGCGGCTGGCGACGGCTTTTTTTAATGAGGCGAGGATTTCCTTCCCCGTCTCCTTCCTGAAGGCGAAGCGTGGCTGCGATGCTTTGAGATGCGCCCCCCGGGCGCGCGTGCGTGAGCTCGCTACAGGCTGGAGCCGCGGCTCCAGCAGGCCGACCTCGATCCTGTAGCCGGTGGCTACGCGATCGCCGAATTTTCCCTCACGGTCCCTGGCCCATTCGATCCGGTCGATGAGCGCGGGGGAGGCAAGCTCGAGCTGTACCCATCCCTTCCCGGTCTCGTTGGAAATCCAGCTGTGGCTGTTGCCGTATTTCCCATCGTTGATGTGCTCGAGCTTGTGGATCGCGTGTCCCGGCAGAGAGCTCGAACAGCTGCTCCTGGTGCCGAGGCTCGCCAGGGCCAGGTTGCGGCCGCCGGAGAAAACCTCGAGCTCATCGATGCAGGGCTGGGAGCTGTTGGTCGCCTCGATCGTGAAGCGGATGAAGCGCGCCTCTGTCGGCTCAAAGGTGTCGATGTTACGCCTTGAATTGACCGGGGGACGGAAGACAGGCTTGCGGGGGGAGGCACCGTTTCCTCCCGGCAGCTCAAAGATAACCAGGTCTGCGGTGATGGCTGTTCCCTCTTTTCCGCCCCGCAGCAGCACCATGGAGGCGGGCTCGAGCTGGTGAACCCCCGCGTCGAAGAGCCCGCTCCAGAGCGGCTCTTCCGGGATGGTTCCGGCTCCATCTGAGAATTTTCTTTGGTCGACGTGCGCCAGGGGCTCCTGGTCATCCCGGGTTTCCGGGTTTCCATCGTGGTCGAGAAGGTAGTGCGCGTCCTTCGAGTGAGTCTTGAATCCAGAGCCCCAGGAGAGCCAGATGCGATACCTTCCCTTGAGGACGGGGTGCCAGGCGGCGACGTCCTTTCCCTCCTCGTTGGCCCACCAGGTGTAATGCCCTCCGCTGCTGTTTCCAGGGCGTTCGGCGGTGCCGGGGTCGTTCGCCTCGCCGCGCGCGGTACCGTCACTCCTCGGGCTCTTTCCTCTTGGCCTCGCGAGGTGGGTCACTCCCCGTGCAAGGTCGTCGAAGGACAACTCGTCATCGAGCAGCAGGATCTTTTCGTTGGAGGGAAGGACAGAGTCAGACAGGCGGTTTTTCAGCTCGGCGATTTCCCTGTCGAGGGGGGCGGGGTCCTTCTTCCCGGTTGTTATCGTACGCTCCTCATGCTGGACCCCGGCGAAAACCGCCTGGATGGAGTAGTAGTCACGTTGGCTGATGGGGTCGAATTTATGATTGTGACACCTGGCGCAACCAAGTGTCAGCCCGAGGAAGGTCGTGCCGGTGACGTTGATGAGGTCGGCCAGCTCATCCTGGCGCTGCATGAGGGTCAGGTTGATATCCGGGCTCTTGACGATGTCATGGGGGCCCGCGACGAGGAAACCGGTGGCGACTCCGTTGCCCAGCGCATCTCCGGCGATCTGCTCACGGACGAAGTCGTTGTAGGGCTTGTCTTCGTTGAAGCTCCGGATGACGTAGTCGCGGTAGTGCCAGGCGTTGGGGCGTTCCCTGTTGGTCTCGAAGCCGTGGCTTTCGCCGAAGCGAATGATATCGAGCCAGTGTCTCGCCCAGCGCTCGCCGTAGCGCTCGCTCTCAAGTGCCGCCTCGACGAGCCTCTTCCAGGAGTCCGCCCTCTGGTCCTCGACGAAGGTCTTGATCTCCCCGGGCGTAGGCGGCAGTCCGTGCATGACGTAGCGGAGCCTGCGGATCAGGTTGACGCGGCCGGCCTGCGGTGATGGCGAGACGCCCCCGGCTTGCAGGCCGGCAAGTATGAAGCCATCGACAGGGTTCCGGCCCCAGTCGCCGGTCTTCTTCTCCGGTTCGGTTTTCACCACGGGCCTGAAGGCCCAGTGAGATGATTCTACCGCTTTCGTTTTTGCCTGCTGCCCGGGAATATTCGCGCCCTGATCGATCCAGGCTCTCAGCAGGCCAATCTCCCCGGCCGAGAGACGCTTGCCTCTCGGCGGCATGACAAGCTCGGGATCCAGTCCCGAGACGAGCTTTACGAGATGGCTCTCAGCGCTCTTGCCCGGCACGAGGGCTGGTTCACCTGACTCACCTCCTCGAAGCATGCTGGAGAGCAGGTCGAGCCTGAGGTCTCCCTTCTGTTTCTTCTTGCCGTGGCAGCCGTGGCAGCGCTTCTCGAGCAGGGGCTGAATTTCTTTTTCGTATTCAATCGCCCGCTGGAGGGCGGGCGGGAGTCGCTGCGCCTTGAGCCCTGTCGTGAGCAGGGTGAGCAGGGTGATCAGTGCCAGGGATTCTTTCAGGTGTGTCATGTCTCGGGGATCCCGCCGAAATTTCCGGAGCCGGATGAACATCATAATTTTGAGCGGTGTTTCATTCAATGAATGCTCGGGAAAAATAGCTGCCCTGGAAGCGGCTTTTTCGCTTTCCTGTGCCGGGTTAAGATAGGCGCCCTGGTCCAGGTATTCATTCAGAGAGTCCTGCGCGGTGACGTGATGGTATTGAGCGAGGCGGTATCGAAACCCGGGAAGAAGGCGGGGGCGGCTGTATTGCTGCATGGGGGAGCCTGGGATATTCCCGAGGATCAGCACGCCGACCATCTCGATGGCCTGCGGGAAGGCCTGGTGCGCGCGCGTGATGTTCTCGAGAAGGACGGAGGCGCGGTGGATGCCGCAGCGGCGGCCGTCTCGTCGATGGAATCAAACGGGATCTTCGATGCCGGCCGGGGAGGCGTTCTGAATCTCGAGGGAGAGGTAGAGCTCGATTGCGGGATCATGTGCGGCCGGAGTCTCGATTACGGCGCGGTGGTCGGTGTGAAAAGGATCCTGAATCCCGTACGGCTGGCCAGGTTGATCCTCGAGAAGAGCGATGGTTCCGCGAGGATCCTGGCCCGTGAAGGCGCCGAGCGAATCGCTGAAGAGTACGGGTTCCCCCTGGTTGAAAACAGTGAGCTGGTCTGCGAGCGCGAGCGCTTGCGCTATGGGGAGCTGCGCGAGAGAAAGGCAGCCTGCCATACAGGCCATCCCTTTCTCGGCTCCGGTGAGCTGCCACGGGGGACGGTGGGCTGCGTGGCCAGGGACCGGTCCGGGGCGCTGGCGGCGGCGACCTCGACCGGCGGCACTCCTCTTCGTCCCTCCGGAAGGGTCGGTGACTCCGCTCTCCCCGGAGCGGGCTATTACGCCTCGACGGCGGCTGCCTGCAGCGCGACCGGGTGGGGGGAGGCGATCATCGCGTCGTTGCTCGCCGGACGATCGGTCGACGGGGTGAGGGACGGGGGAGCTCCGGCCGGAGTCCTCGGTGAGGCACTCGAGGGGATGCGGACCTCGGTCAGGAATCCCGATGGCAAGGGCGCCACCGGCGGCCTCATCCTTCTCGATCAAGAGGGCTCCGGCGCCTGGGCCTTCAGCACGCCGCATATGGCCCGTGCAGGGTGGGCCGAGGGCGCGGAGGGCTGGGCGGCTGTCTGAGCGCGCTCAGCTGAAGTGTTTACGAAGCAGGGCCAGGCTTTTTGGTATCGCGGTTTCCTTCTCTTCATGTCCCTCGAATTCCAGCGAGATATAGCCGCGGTAGCCATGCTTGCGCAGGATCCTGCCGATCCGGGCGTAGTCGAGCTCCAGGCTGTACCACAGGCCGCCGCCGTAGTAGGTCTTGGCCTGGACCAGCACGGCGCGGGAGGCCAGCATCTCTAGCTTATCGTAGGGATCCTCCAGGAAGTTCCCGGTATCCAGGGTGACCTGGAGCCAGGGCGAGGGCAGGGCCTTGACGATCCTGAGGATCCCTTCCGGCGTGAGTCCGAGGCCCCAGTGGTTCTCCAGGCCCATGACGACACCCGCCTTGGCGGCGTGGGGAAGGCATTTCTCGATCGAGTCGATGACCCATTTGAACGCATCGTCATCTGTATGGCCCGGCAGGCGAGGCTCAATCCCCCTGCGTTTCATCAATTCATCGAAACCCACCGTTCCCCAGCGCCCCGTGTTGAGCCGCATGGTCGGGATTCCCATGCTGTGGGCCAGGTCGATGCAGTGGAGGGTGTGATCGATGTTCTTCTGGCGCTTGTTCCTGTCAGGGGAGACGAAGCCCTGGTGGATTGAGAAGCCGGTGAGCCCGACCCCGTTCTCGATCGCCCGCCGCTTCAGGGCCTGGAGGTAGTCGTTGGATTCGCCCGACATCTGGCGGTGCAGGATCTCGACCCCGTCGAAGCCCATCTTCGCGGCCTGGTCGATGGAGCCTTCGACGCTGGTCTTGCCCTCAGGCTTGCCGCGAAAGTGCCAGAAGGAATAGGTCGAAACTGCGATCCTGTTGCCCCGGTGGGGGGTCTTTTCTTTTTTGGAGGACTTGTCTTCAGCGGCGGCGCGGGTGAGCCCCGGCTGAAGGGTTCCGGCAGCGACAAGGGCCCCGGCGGCGAGAAAGCCTCGGCGTGTTTGTTTCATGTTTCCAGACCTCGTATTGGACCTCTTGATGGGCCGTTTCAGGCGCCTGACAGGGTACTTGAGAAAGGTTGCGCCAACCCAACAAAAACCCGTGGTTTCGGCTGTGCTGGACCATAAAATGGGTAGTTCGGAAGAAGGCTAGGCAGGCTTTTGGTTTTGACCCCACGCGCCGTGAAAGTTGGATTGGTATGAGAGATTCGGTTGGACGGACAGGCCGGTTTTTTTATAGCTGTTGTGTCTGGCTGGCGCTCCTGGCGGCGCCGGGTCTGGGAGCTTTCGCCGAGGACTGCAATCGCAATGGCGTCGAGGACGATCTCGATCTCGCCGCCGAGACGAGCATGGATTGCGATGGAGATGGGGTGCCGGACGAATGCCAGCTTTCGCCGGTGGACTTCACCAGCCGTGAGCTTGGCATTACCGTTTCCAGGTATCCCCGGGCCATCGCCTGCGCTGATATCGATTCCGATGGAGTCCTCGACATCATCACCGCCAATAAGGATGGCGATACGCGCTCGATGGTGTCTGTCCTGAAAAACGATGGCAGTGGGGTCTGCGCACGAGCCGATTTTGACGATGCCGTGCGGGCCAGTGACCTGGCCGTGACTGATCTTGACGGGGATGAAGCGAACGACATCCTGACCGCGAATTATTATACGATCGAGATCCTGTGGAACGATGGGGCGGGCTCCTTCGAGGAGCGCTCGAGTGTCCCCGTTGAGAGGGGGACCCGTCACGCGGCCGCGGGAGATCTCAATGGTGACGGCCTTTCGGATATTGTCACGACCAATGATCGCAGCAACCGCGCCTGGGTTTTTATCAATACGGGGGACAGGAGCTTTTCCGATCCC
>JAKUSY010000249.1 GCA_022451445.1 Planctomycetota bacterium | reverse complement strand
CATCCCGATCGCCGACCTCGCCGGCGAACGCGGCGAAGACCCCTCCGCCACCAGGCTGCTCGCCCGACGCATGAACGGCTCCGGCTGGGGCCGGCTTGAAACCAGAGACGACCGCCTGGTTCTCACCCCGAGTGGGCAGGAGAGGGCGCGCGCGCTGATGCGCGGGCATCGCCTGTGGGAGATCTTCCTGCTCCGGGAAGCCTCCCTGGCCCCTGATCATGTGCACGCGGGCGCCGAGGAGATCGAACACTTCCTCGATGCCGAAACCGTCCGGGAGCTGGAAGATCTTCTCGACCATCCCGAAACGGATCCGCACGGCAAGACGATTCCACCGGGGGAAATATCATGACCTGCCTGGCACTCGAACTCTCTCCCGCGCTGGGCGCCGTACAGCTCTGGTTCAAAGACTTCGACACCTGGCCACTCCTGATGGCCCTGCTGGTCTCGTTGAGCTGCGCGCTCCTGGGAACCGTTTTCCTGGTCCGTCGCACGGCCCTGCTCGGCGATGCGGTCAGCCACAGCGTCCTTCCCGGTATCGCCGGTGGCCTGCTGCTGGCCGGAATCGTGCTCGAACACAATGAAGACGCCTTCGGCGCCTCGCCGACGATGCTCTTCATCCTTGCCGGCGCGGTCGTGGCTGGCCTCGCCTCGGCGATGCTCATCGAGGCCCTCCATCGGCATTCCCGAATCAAGCCAGACACGGCCCTCGCCGCGGTCTTTCCCGCCTTCTTCGCCAGCGGGATCATCCTCATCAGGCTGTTCTTCACGTACACGCACTTCGACGAAAACTGCGTGTTTTACGGAGCTCTCGAGAACATCTTTGATTTCAGAGATGTGGCGCCCACTCTTTTCTGCTCCATCCTCGTGGTGATCTTCTTCCTGGTCTTCTACAAAGAGATCCTCATCACCAGCTTCGACCGCCAGCTCTCTGGCACCCTCGGCCTGCCCGTCGGCCTGATGAACCTCCTGCTGGTAAGCCTGCTGGCGCTGGCGGTGGTGGTCGCCTTCGAGGCCGTCGGCGCGATCCTGGTGATCGCCCTGCTGATCATTCCTCCTGCCCCCGCCCAGCTCCTGAGCTATCGATTCAACAGGGTTCTCATCCTCTCCGCTCTCTTCGGCCTCAGCGCCGCCTTCCTCGGCTCCTGGATGACGATCTTCCTCGAGGCGGTCGGCTTCAAAACCCTCAGGGCACCAACCATCGCCGTCGTTGCCAGCCTGCAGTTCCTGCTCGCCCTGGTCTTCAGCCCCGAGCAGGGGCTGCTGGCGCAGGCGCTGAGAAAGAGGGCGCTCGAATCAAGAATCCTCGAGGAGAACCTGCTGGGATCCGTCTACCGCCTGGGCGGAACCCCGCAAGCGGAGGCTGTCACCCTGGGAGAAGCCGCGGCGCGTCTCGGCTATCCTCCAGGGAGGCTTGCCGCGGCCCTTCGGCGCTGCAGGATTCGCGGCGAGCTGACGGTTGAGAGTGAGGGAATCCTGTTGACCGAGGGGGGAAGCGAAAAGGTGGCCGGGATCATCCGGGGCCACCGTCTCTGGGAGAGCTACATGATTCACGAGATGGGCGCGGCGTCCGACCACGTGCACGATGCGGCGGACCACATCGAACACCATCTGCAGCCCGCCCTGGTGAAAGAGCTGGAGAAACTGCTGGGCAATCCGAATCTCGACCCGCATGGGAGCGAGATCCCCTGAGGCGCGCGGCTGAATACAGGATCAGCGCCTCGGCTTGACCATCCTGGCGAGCTTCTCGAGCCCCGCAGCCGCCCGCTTCACGTAGTCCTTCTCCTCCAGCAGCCCCTTGAAGAGCACCTCGGCCTCTTCGTAGCGCTTCACCTTCATGAGCGCATTGGCCTGCCGCAGGCGCAGGGTGCGGGAGACGATGCCGGCCGCCAGGCCCTCCTTACAGATTTCCGCGCAGCGCTCGTAATCGCCGGCGGAATAAAGACGGCTGGTGTATTCCTTGTAGAGCGCGGACTCGGGACGTTTCTTCAGGAGCGCTTCGATCTTCTTCGAGACAGCCGACTTCCCGGCGGCAGGCTTCACCGCCAGGAGTTCCCGGATCAGGTCGGAGCGGGTCGGGTCAACCTGTTCAACGAGCCTGAGGATGCGTTCCCTCGCGGCCTGGTCCTCGGGCCGGGTCTGGCGGAGGTCTTTGACCAGGTTCAGGAGCCACTCGGCCGAACAATTCAGCGCTATCTGCTGCGGACTCAGCTTTGCCAGCGCCCGGATTCCGTAGCTGGCCGCCTGTTTGCGGTCCCCACCCTCGCGGTGGTATACGCTCAGGTCGGCGAGGCCGACAAAGGTCGGCTGCAGGAGCGGAAGCGCCTGGCCCAGCGTCGCGGCAGCCTCGGTATTCTGCTTCGTCTTGCGGAATCCACGGGCCTTGTCAAGCAGCGCCAGGCCGTTCTGGAGGCTCCACCTCGACTGCGTCGCGCTATCGGTCCAGAGCCGGAAAACTTTCTAATCGGAATACTCACTGGCGCGGTAGGAGGCCCTGAAAGCGTCGAAGGCTTTCAGCGGCTGGCGCAGGCGGAGCATGGTCTCGCCGTAGACCATGAGTCCCCTGACGGAATTCGCACGCTCCAGGAGAGCCCGGTTGACCCAGCCGCGTGCGGCGACCAGGTTGTCCTGGCGCAGCATCGCCTCCGCGATACCGACCGCCACCTCGGGCACCCCGGGGCGTTCCGCCTCGGCTTCCATGAAGGACTTCAGGGCGTCTTCGTAACGGGCACGATCGAGCTCCTTGTAGCCGGCCAGGGTCCTGTCGAGGAATTTCGAGGAGGGAAGGTCCAGCTCATCGTAGATCTGGATATAGAACCTGAATTCATCCCCGGTCGAGTTCTCCTTGATCCGCAGGGTGTTCCTGCCGCGCTTGACCCAGGCGTAGACCTCGTCCTGGTCCTCACCGATATCCCGGCGGGTGAAGTTCGAATGGATCAGCTTGCCGTTGAGCCAGAGCTTGATTCCATCGCCGGAGCCGATGCCGAAACGAACCCAGCCCGCCTTTCGAGACAGGAACTGGCAATGGCCGTAGCCGATGCCCGCGCCCTCGATCTCGAGCACGGCCCGGAAATCGACGCGCGGGCCCTTGGCCATCTTCCAGCGGCAGACCCTTCCATCCCCTGTGTACTTCGCGGCCGTATTGAACCCTTCCTTTTCGGGTTTCAGCTCGGCGTCGAAGCTTTTCTTTCCTTCGTATTTGAACGGCGCCAGGATATGCCAATCCGTCAGCGGCACCGGCTCGATCTCATCAGCGCGCTTGGCTCGAAGAGTGGAGCCGAGAACCGAGCGCGCCTCCTCCAGCTTGCCCTGCGAGATCAGGATCTCAGAGAGAAACTTGCGGGGGATCGGGTTTTTCTTCTCGGTGCGCAGGAAGTCGGCGAAGACCTTGCTCGGCGCGGTCCTGCGGCCGCGCTGGAAGTCACGGAAGGCGGCATTGAGCTTTGGGGCCCACTCGAGGTATTTCGACTCTTTCCCAGTCCCCGAAAACGTCGGGCTGATGATGGCCCCGGCTGGCGCCCCGAGTGGACGAGTCGGAGCCTGGGATGCCAGGGGAAGAGCCCATAAAACCTGCGCCAAGACAAGAAGCGACAGGCAATTAAGTAATTTTGACCGAATCGAACCGAGCCTCATATCAGCACCGTAGAAGCCGCTTTCCGGATGAAAAAAGCCGTGGGACTGTACAGAAGTCCTGAAAAGACTTGGATGTAACTGAATACAACAAACTATAATAGGTAACTTGAAGGGTAGTGCAAAGCCTGAATACACTCAGATCTGCTGAAAGAATATGAATAGAATCGCAAAAATCAAACTTGTCGGAATTCTGGCCGTTATTTCCGGTGTTCTCTTCAGTGTCGTTTCTCAGGCAGCCCCCAAACAACCTGAACCTGCACAGGCAGCCGCTGAGATCAACCGTCTGCTGCGCGAGGTCTGGAGCGGGGCGTTCACCAACGCCGCCCCGAGAGCCTCTGAAAGCGCTTTTTTCAGGCGCCTGTCCATCGACCTGCGCGGGGTCATTCCCTACCCTGATGAGCTCGAGCAATTCCTCAACGACCGCGCACGAAACAAGGTCGGCAAGTGGTCGGACTGGTTTCTCCAGACTCCCGATCATGCGGAATTCCAGGCGGAGACCTGGGAACATACCCTCATCGGACGCAAGGGCAATACCGATGGACTTGACCGCGGCAGCTTCCGCACCTGGCTGCGAAAAAACTTCCTGGCGAACACGCCCTACAATAAGCTCGCCCGCGAGATACTCCTGAGCGCCGGGCTTCCCGAGAACGATCCGGCCGTCAACTTCTACCTGCGCTACGAGGCCAAGCCCGAGGACATGGCCGGCAAGGTCGCGCGCGTATTCCTCGGCACGCGGATCGAATGCGCTCAATGTCATGACCACCCCTACGCGGACGTCAAACGCGAGGAATTCTTCGGCTTCGCGGCTTTCTTCGCGCGCACCCAGCGCTACAGGGACTATGACCGGGCCGGCGGCAATTCCCGCAGTTACGGGATCCGCTCGCGCTCCAGCGGTGAGATCATCATGCCGGCGATGAAAAAAGGCCACCGCCCCATGGAAATCCCGCCGATGTATTTCGGCGTACACTACGACAGGCCGGAGAATTACAGTCCCCTCGATCCCATTGCGAAGCCGAAGACCGGGGCCAGCAAGCTCGACAAGAAAAAAATGGAGCCGAAGATGATGATGGCCCGCAAGGGGGCGAAGGTGGCCAATTACGGGGCCTCCACCCGGCGCAAGAACCTGGTCAAATGGCTCACCTCGGAAAAGAACAAGTACTTCGCCCGCAGCCTCGTGAACCGGGTCTGGGCCCGCTTCATGGGCAAGGGCTTCGTCAATCCGATCGACGATTTTTCGGAGGACTCCAAGATAGTCCTTCCCGCTGTCCTCGATTACCTGACCAGGGACTTCGTAGACAGCGGCTATGATCTCAAGCGGTTGCAGAAGATCATCGTCCTGACCGGAGCCTACCGCCAGCAGGCCGTCCAGGGCGTTCCCGGCGGTATCGTCCCCGGCGAGGAGCACGACCTCTTCACCACCATTCCCATCCGCCCGCTCGAGCCGGAGGTGCTGGTGCGCTCCGTGCTCAGGGCGCCAGGGATGGAAGACCCGCATCCGGAACACGATGCCGGCCAGGTAAAGCGGTACG
>JAKUSY010000248.1 GCA_022451445.1 Planctomycetota bacterium | reverse complement strand
CGATGTTTACGCCCGGAAGAAGGATGTCATCCCGGCTGACTTCCAGGCGATCAGTGAAGTCAAGTTGAAATCCTCGACGTAGAAAAGCGGGGACGCCTGTCCGGGCGTCCCCCTTTTTTTTTACTCACTTTACGGTGGAGAGCTTCGCGGAATCCCGCGTCCTAATTGTCCTCGATGCGCAGGTCCTCGACGATGAGCTCGATGCTCTCCCTGTTCTGCCATACGTTCACCTGGGGGCGGTAGAGAAGCGAGATGGATGTTCCCCGGGTGATCTCCCCGCACCTTTCTCCCATGAAAAAAGCCACAGCCCTCAACGCCCGCCGGCCCTCGCCCTGGCGTACGTGGAAGGAGAGGTGGCGCCCATCCTTGCCCATCAATTTCGGGCTGCCGATCACCTCCAGCCCCATGGTGGCGAAGAGGGGCTTTGAGTTGCCGTTTCCAAAGGGCTCGAGTTGGGAGAGCTCAGCGAGGAAAGAATTATCGAGATCTTCGAGGTCGAGCCTGCAGTCGAATTCTATCCGGGGGGTCATCTTCCCTGGTTTGAGCTCGATGTTGTCGTTGAGGGCGACGCGCAATTCGCCGAGTCGCTCGGCGCGGATCGTGCCTCCGGCGGCCATCGCATGCCCGCCGAAGCGTTCAAAGAGGCCCTCGCATTGGGTGAGCGCCTTGTGGAGGTCGACCCCCGCGATCGACCTTGCTGACCCTCTCGCGATATCGTTCTCGATCGAGAAGAGGAAGGCCGGCCTGTAGTAATTGTCCACGATCCGCGAAGCGACAATTCCAACGATGCCGGGATGCCAGGATTCGTCCCCGAGGACGATGACCTTCGCCCGCTCGAGATCGTATTCGGCCTCGATGCGCCGGCAGGCGTCTTCGTATATCTCGGCGCCGAGCAGTTTGCGCTTGTCGTTCTCTCCCTCGAGGATCCGGATCAGCTTCTCCGCCTCGTTGTTGTCCTCGGCCATGAGAAGCTGCAGGGCGTAGTCCGCATTACCCAACCGCCCGGGAGCGTTGATCTTGGGGCCGATGCTGAAGCCGACATCGTCGCTGGTGAGATAATCGCGGGAGCCCGCCTGCGACAGGGCTGCATCTACGAGCTTCCTGACTCCGGGACGCCTGGAGTCCTTCAGCTTGTGGAGTCCGAACTTGGCGAGGATCCGGTTCTCGCCATGGAGTGGGACAACATCGGCTATTGTGCCGAGCGCGGCGAGGGCAAGGGACTCGCGCATGAAATCACTGAATTCCTTCGAGAGTTTTTTCGTCCTGGTGAAATGCCGGCAGAGCTCCCAGACGAGCTTGTAGGTTACGCCTACCCCGGCAAGCTCCTTGAAGATCTCCTCGTTGTCGCCTAGCCAGGGATTGACATGAGCGAAGGGTTCAGGCAGCTCACTGGAGGGCTGGTGGTGGTCGCATACGACGACATCCATTCCCAGCTCCGCTGCCAGCTCGATTTCTTTTATCGAGGAGGAGCCGTTGTCGACGGTTACCAGCAGGTTGATTCCCTGCTCGGCCAATTCTTTGATGACATCGCAATTGAGTCCGTAGCCGCCCTTGAGCCTGTCCGGCAGGCGATAGAGCACATCTTTTTTCCCCACCTGCTGGAAGAAATTGTGCAGCAGGCAGGTCGAGGTGACCCCGTCAACATCGTAATCTCCGAAGACGCAGATGCTCTCTTTCTGCGCGATGGCGCTGTTGATTCTTCCGGCCGCCTTGTCGATTTCAGGAAGTAGCTCGGGATCGAGGAGATCGGTAAGCTTCGGATGGAGAAAACGCCTGGCTTTTTCGCCGTCATCGATTCCCCTGCTGAGAAGGAGCGAGGCGATCTGGGGCGAACAGGAGAGCTCACGTGAGAGGTCGGAGCAGAGGTCCTCGTCTATTTCAGCCGAGCTCCAGATTTTCTTTTTTGCGACCACCATGACCAGCCTGTATTACCCGCCGCCCGGCTCCGTGGACCCGCGGAGCGCGACTATTTTCAGCAAGAGAGATGAAGGTTCTGAGTGTAGGGGAGCGGGCGCGGGGGGTCAATATGGCTGTGGTTCGTTCCCTGGCGACGAAGAGTGGCGCCTGCGTCGCTATTTGGCGTTTCATAGTGACAAAAATTGGCGTTTCGCTCACCGCGGGATAACGGGTGGATTCTCTAGTCGTTTGCCGGAGCGTCACTTGCGAACAACTTGAACTTTCTTTGCCGGTTGGGCACCCTCCTTGCCACTCTCGATAGGAGAAGCCAGATGGTCTGGCAGCGTCCTGGGGGAAGGGCGTGAGAGAGAGTTTGGTTTGAAAGTTCGTCGAGATTGGATTCGACGGGTCACACGAGTCTTTAGAGGAGAAGTAGAATGAAGAGTATGCGCAGAGAACAGGGATTTACGCTTATCGAGCTCATGATTGTTGTGGCGATCATCGCGATTATCGCCGCGATCGCCATCCCGAGCCTTCTGAATGCCCGCAAGGCGGGGAACGAGGCTTCGGCGATCAGCTCGCTGAGAACGCTCTCGACGGTTAACGAGCAGTATCGTACTCGTTTCCAGGAATACGCTGATGACCTGGGAGACCTCGAGTCGGCTGGCTATATCGACAGCGTACTCGGTGCTGGCGAGAAATCCGGCTACGAGTTCGATTACGACAGGACCAACAATACCTGGAGTTGCTCTGCGTCGCCGGTGAGCGCGGGTAATGATGGCGATCGACACTTCTTCATCGACCAGTCCGCGGTTATTCGCTTTAACGCGACCTCTGCAGCCAGAGTTACGAGCGCGCCCATCGACTGACTTCGGATAGATTTCCACCGGCCGCAGGCGTTAATCACGCTTGCCACCAGGTTTGATGAGTTAACCCGTTTCCATGGGCTCAGGGAGGAGCCCCAGACTCGTCCAATCTCTCAGTCGTCTCGAGGCGACCCGCCAGGGTCGCCTCGTTTTTTTTCGTCAGAGCTTGCGTGCGTTTCCCGGTGGACCTAAACTCCCTCGTTATGACGCTCAGCATCGCTCCCTCCATACTTTCGGCTGACTTTGCCAGGCTCGGTGAGCTGGTTCGAACAGTCGAGGCCGCCGGCGCCGGCCAGGTTCATATCGATGTGATGGACGGGCATTTTGTTCCCAACCTGACCATGGGCCCCGTTGTCGTCCAGGCGCTTCGTTCCATCACCGAGCTCCCGCTCGACGTTCACCTGATGATCACCGATCCGGGGGAGTACCTCGAGGCCTTTGCCGCTGCGGGGGCGGATCATATCAGCTTCCACGTCGAGGCGAATGGCGATGTGGGAGCGCTGCTTGACCAGCTGGAGGAGAGAGGCGTTGGCAAGGGGATCGCGGTAAACCCGGAGACCGCGGTAGAGGAGATCTTCGAGTTTCTCCCGCGGCTCGATATGGTGGTCGTAATGACAGTGAACCCGGGCTTCGGGGGGCAGGCCTTCCTCAGCGACAATCTGGAGAAGGTGCGTAAAATCCGTCGGGAGATGGAAGGCGCCGGGGATCCAAAGAAAATAAAGATAGAGGTTGATGGCGGGGTGGACCGGGGCACCATCGTGGAGTGCAGGGACGCAGGGGCCGATGTTTTTGTCGCCGGCAGCGCCATCTTCTCGGCTGAAGACCCGGCAGAGGCCACCCGTGAACTTATCACCCTGGCAGGTAGCTGAGCATGAACCCCGGAGAAGCTGAAAAAAAACCAGGCGGTGGGCGCAAACGCAAGGAGATGCCGGATCTCTGGATGCAGTGCTCTTCCTGCAACAAGCTGGTCTACAAGCCCAAGTTCGAGGAGATGCAGAACGTCTGCCCCGAGTGTAATCATCACTACGAGATATCGAGCGTCGAGCGGATCGACTCCCTGCTGGACAAGGGCAGTTTTGAAGAAAAATTCACCGACCTCTACCCTCTCGATCCGCTCAAGTTCGTGGCGGTACGCTCCTATGAGGAGAGGCTGCGCAGCGCTCAGGATCGCACCAAGCTCTCCGATGCCTGTGTCGTCGGAATCGGGAAAATGGACACCATCGAGGTGGTCTTCGGTGTGAGCGATTCCCGGTTCCTGCGCGGCAGCATGGGCTCGGTGGTGGGTGAAAAAATTCGCCGGGGAATCGACCTCGCCAGGGAACTGTCCCGCCCCTTCATCTTCGTGAGCGGCTCAGGCGGGGGCGCCCGCATGGACGAGGGAATTCTTTCGCTGATGCAGATGGCCAAGACCAGCGTAGCGCTGGCCGAGCTGAACCGCACCGGCGGTCTCTTCCTCTCCGTGCTCACGAACCCGACCATGGGTGGCTGCATGGCGAGCTTCGCGGCGCTCGGCGATGTCATCTTTGCCGAGCCCGGGGCGCTTATCGGGTTTGCGGGTCCGACCGTTATCAAGGAGACCATCAAATCCGATATTCCCGATGGTTTCCAGAGCTCGGAATTCCAGCTCGAGCATGGCTTTATCGACCGGATTGTCAACCGGGGAGAGCTTCGGGCTCTCATGGTGCAGGTCATGCGTTTGCTCGGCTGTGACCAGGCCGCCTGAATACCCAATCCGGGAATTCCAAGGTCCTGATATCTGTCCATGATGTCGCCTCCAGGCGCCTGGATCCTCCTCTACGCGGAAGCTGTGAAGATCCTTACGCATCCCGTCGATACATGGGGACCTGTTTGTAACGGACAGATGGGCCCAGCGGGATCTCGAAAGCAGTTTTTCGCTTCCGCGATGTTCAGGCAGTCATTTATTCCCGAGGTGTCAGATGGATCGCGGCAGGATTTTGATTCTTGGAAATTCCAAGGAGAGCAGCTTCGAATTGAGAAACTTGTTCGACAATCACCGTTTTGAGCTGGAGATAGCTCTCAACAAGGAGATCGGGAAGACGGTCTTGTCGAGCCGCATGATGAACCTGATCGTCATGCATACCGAAACGATAAACGAAGAGAGTACCGAGTTCTTCTCCTACCTTACCGGCCGGGGAATCTCCCTTCCCCTCATGGTTCTTGGTGAGGATGCGGACAGTTGCAGCGAGAAGATAGACTACGAGGGCACCGTCGCCTGTTTCGAAAAGCCATACCCTGTGGCGGATGTGCTGGATTACCTGGCGGATCTATGAACCGGATGCTGACGGACTCGTAAAATGGGGTGAGTGTCCCGGAAGGGAATTGGGTTAAACAGCCGGCGTTCAACGCCGGCTGTTTTTTTGTTTTGAAGGTTAGCCTTCTGTTTGGGATGGCCG
>JAKUSY010000247.1 GCA_022451445.1 Planctomycetota bacterium | reverse complement strand
GGTGGCGGGCCCCAAGGGAATGTCCAGCTCCACCCTGGTGCCCGGCGGCGCCGATGTGATGTCGGGACAATCCCTCGAGGTCAGGTCAACAACCTCGGGGCGGCTCCTCTGGAGCAGAAAATCCAGCCCGAAGCTCCTGCACGCCACGGCTGAGGCCATCTGGCTCAGCTCAAAAGGCAGCGTCTCCATCGTCTCTCTTCGAAGCGGCCGCCCGCTCCACAGGATCAAGCTGCCCGATGGCCTGCAGGCGACCTACCGTTTCGAGGATCCCGCCTCCGGGACGGTCACCCTGGCCTGCACGACATCCACAGGCAATTCCAACTACTGTCCAAACTGTGGTCGGATACACCTGCGCAGCACCTCCACCACGGCCGCCTCCAGCAGCAAGGGAGTGACGCTGGTACAGGTCGATAAAGATTTCGCCGCCAGGTGGCAGGCCAGGATCGCCGGGGGGCCGGCCCGCTACGATGGCAACCGCCACCTGCTGGAGGATGGAAGATGGCTTTTCGTATTCAACGAACAGGATAGTAGCACTGAAAAATGGTACACTCGAGTATCGGCAATTGACCCGGCCTCCGGACAAGCCGAGCTCTGGCTCCAGGTGGAGATCTCGGGAAAAGGCACCGGCCTGTTGCCGAGAATCAGCCCGGTCGCCGGAGGCCTCTCCGTGGGAAACGCTGAAGGCTACGGCTGGTTTACGGCGGCCGCTCCGGCTCCGCCGCAGGAGGGGTCCGAAAAGGACCCGGACTAGAACCCTAACGCAGAACACCTGACACGCTGACAATGCCTGAAATCAAGAACACCGCCCGCTCCGCCCCGCCAGGACCGCTCACGCTCCTGGCATGCGCGCTGTTCCTGGCCGTACCGTGCCTCGCCGGCGGCGGACCCCAGGATAAAGACGAAAAGAAGGCTCCCACGAAAAAAACGGCGCAGGTCGTGATCAAGCCGGCGGTGCTCAAGAAAGCCGATGGGAAAAAGCTACCCCTTGGAGAAGCTGTTGAAGCGCTCAAAAACGCCATCAAGGGCAAAGAGACCAAGCCGGAGGCCGCAAAAGAAGCTGCCGCCGCCAAGAAGGCAGGCGAAGAAGGAAAGGTTCGAAAGAGCACTCCCGCTCCTCCCATGTTTCACATGCGGGATGGAACCCGGCTGGCCGGCATTCCCGCCAAGGACAGCATCAAGGTGAAAACAGCCTACGGCCTCCTCACCGTGCCGATGCGAGAGCTGATCAAGGTCCGCTTCTGCTCCAGCATCGACTCCGGCCTTTCGGAAAAAATCGCCAAGCTCATCCAGCAATTGGGTCATGAGGAATTCGACCTGCGGGAGGAAGCTTCCGAGCAGCTGAGCGCCATCGGCATACCGGCCCTCAAGGCGCTGGAGGAGGCGCAGAAATCCGAGGACGAAGAGATCAAGTCCCGTGCCGAAAAAATTGCCGTAAAGCTCGAAGATAATTTCGAGGAGCCCGATGAGGACGAGCTTCACCTGATCCCGCTCGAGGGAGAGGAGGACGAGGTCGAGACCGCCGAGTTTACCATCAAGGGTCAGATCGAAGAGCAGAGCTTCCTGGCCAAGACCCGCTACGGATCGCTGGAATTCAAGCGCGCCGACATCCTCAGTATCGTATTCCAGGAGCCCCTGGTCACCAGGCTGAGCTTCGAGGTGCCCGGCAGCACCCTGGCGGAAAACGGCAGCTGGTTCGACTCGCAGGCCGATCTCGGCGATGGCGAAGAGTTCAAGTTGAAGGCGAGCGGCACCATCACCCTGGCGAGCTTCAACGCGACCAAGTGCGGCCCGGAAGGCACCCAGGCCATCAAACGCGGCACCGTCTCATCCTCGTTCAAGAACTTTCCCACAGGCAGTCTCCTGGGTAAGATCGGCAAGAGCGGGAAGCCCTTCCTGGTCGGCAGCGAGTACGAGGGCGTCGTGGAAAAGAAGGGGCGCCTCTTCCTCGGCATAGCCCTGAAAACCGGGGTTGTACAGGGCAAGCTCAAGGTAGTACTCGAGAAAAGAACCAGGTAGCGCCTCGTTCCATGACCGCCCATCCCCCTCGCCTGAAATCATTGATCGCCGCCCTTGTTCTCTGCGCCGCGATACCGGCAGCCGCGTTTCCCGAGCCGGGCCGCCTTCCCGAACACGTCACCCCCGAGATCGTGCGGATGATCGAGCGCGGCGCGCAATACCTCGTCCGGACCCAGAATCCCGACGGCTCCTGGAACAACCAGGGAGGCTACGGCCGCTATCCCACCGCGATGACCGCCCTGGCGGGCACCGGCCTGCTGGCTACCGGCAGCACCCCGACTCGCGGGCCGTACTCCAAGGCCATCAGCAAGGCCACCGGGTTCCTCATGCGCACCGGGCAGCGAAACGGCCTCTTCGCCACCACGGCGGAGCAGGGACGCTCGCTGCACGGGCATGGTTTCACCCTGCTGTTTCTCGCCGAGGTCTACGGCATGGAGGGCGACGTCACCCGCCAGAAGCGCATCCACGACCTGCTGGCCCGGGGCGCCCGCCTGACCGAACGCAGCCAGAGCAGGGCCGGCGGCTGGCTCTATACGCCCAACCAGGATGGAGACGAGGGCTCGGTAACGGTAACCCAGATCCAGGGACTGCGAGCCTGCCAGAACTCAGGGATCCGGGTAAACGTCAACACCATCCGGCGCGCGGTACGCTATATAGAGCTCTCGGCCAACCCCGACGGAGGAATCAGGTACAGTATCAGCTCCGGTGGCTCAAGACCCCCACTGACAGCGGCAGCCGTCGCCACGTTGTACAACGCGGGTGAGTACGACAGCCCCCTCGCCCTGAAATGCCTGCGCTATTGCGACCGGACCATAACCGTTCACGCCGAGATCAACCGGTCCTGGGGACACTATTTCTACACCCATCTCTACCTGGCGCAGGCCAAATACCAGAGGGGAAAGAAGGAGTGGGCCGATTACTACCGTACAATAAGCCGAAGGCTCAAGTCCTCACAGGCTGGCGACGGCAGCTGGATGGGAGACCAGGTGGGCACGACCTACGGAACAGCGATCGCGTTGATTATTCTCCAGCTCCCGTACAAATTCGTTCCGGCCTATCAACGCTGAGGCCAAAACCAGCAGCAATAATCCCCCGTCATCCATAATGTCCGCATCGCCGCCGAGGCAGAGATCTCCCGTGGCGGGCGAGACTCCAGTTCAGAAAGGATCGATAACCTGATGGCAAAGAAAGCAGACCTGAGTGAGGTCAAGCGCGTGCAGAAGAGCGTTGACAAGCTCCGGGCCGAGATCGGCAAGGTCATCGTGGGACAGGACGAGGTTGTTGAGCAATTGCTCATCGCCATCTTCTCCCGCGGGCATTGCATCATCGAGGGAGTCCCGGGCCTTGCGAAAACCCTGTTGATCCGAACCCTGGCCGATTGCCTGAGGCTGGACTTCAACAGGATCCAGTTCACGCCTGACCTCATGCCCACCGACATCACGGGAACGGAGGTCATCCATGAGAGCGCCGACGGGAGAAAAAGAGAGTTCCGCTTTCTCAAGGGGCCTATCTTCGCCAACGTCATCCTGGCGGATGAGATCAACCGGACCCCGCCGAAGACCCAGGCCGCCCTGCTGGAGTCCATGCAGGAAGGCCAGGTGACGGTCGGCGGCAAGAGAAACCCCCTGCCGGATCCCTTCTTCGTACTGGCGACCCAGCACCCGATAGAACAGGAGGGCACCTATCCCCTGCCGGAAGCCCCGCAGGAACGCTTCCTCTTCAAGATCTACATCAAGTACCCCACCCGGGATGAAGAATACGACATCATTCGCCAGACCACCGAAGAGGACACGGCCCCGGTACGAGCCGTATTCAGCAAGAAGGCGATCATCGACGTCCAGGAGATCGTCAGGCGGGTCCCCATCGCCGACCCCGTGGTCAATTACGCCATGAATCTCGTGAGAAAAACGCGCATCGATGGAGCTCCCGACGAGGATGTGCCGAAGTTTGTGAAAGAGTACGTGGCCTGGGGAGCGGGACCGCGGGCATGCCAATGCCTGGTCACCGCGGGAAAGGCGAAGGCCCTGCTGGCGGGTCGCTTCCACGTGGCGGTCGAGGACATCGATGCCGTCGCGCACCCGGTACTCAGGCATCGAATCCTGACCAACTTCCACGCGGAAGCCAGAGGTTATACCGTCGACAAGATCATCGATGAGTTGATCGAGACTACACCTGCCGAAGATAGCGAGGCCCTGGGCGATGGCGAAGTTCGAAAGGTTTTACGATCCTGAGGTCCTGGCCCGCATAGGTCGACTCGAGCTGCGGGCAAGGATGGTCGTCGAGGGGATCATCACGGGCCTTCACAAGAGTCCCTATCACGGAACGGCCGTGGAGTTCGCCGATCACCGTGCCTACGTGGCCGGCGACGCCCCCCGGCACATCGACTGGAAGGTCTATGGGCGCCTGGGACGCTTCGTCATCAAAAAGTTCGAGGAGGAGACCAACCTCAGGGCTCACATCGTCCTGGACTGTTCGGAGAGCATGCGATTCGGACACGACGGCCGGCTGAGCAAATACGATTACGGAGGCACGCTCGCCGCATCCCTGGCCTACCTGCTCAACCGCCAGCTGGACTCTGTCGGGCTCACCCTCTTTGACTCGAAGATCCGAAAACAGGTCCCTCCCTCTACCGGAAAAAATATCCTCAGCCTGATCGGAGAAATCATGCAGTCCGTCGAGCCCGCGGAAAAGACCGGACTCGACGGAGTCTTCAGCGAGCTCGCCGAGTCGCTGCCCCGCCGCGGACTGGTCATCGTGATCTCGGATCTCTTCGCTCCCCGCGAAGAGATCGCCAGCGGCCTGCAGGCCTTCAGCCTCCGGGGACACGATGTCATCGTCTTTCACGTTCTCGACGAGACCGAGCTGACCTTCCCTTTCGAGGGCAACACCCTCTTCAAGGGCCTGGAAGACTATCCGGAAATCAACGCCGACCCGCGCCAGCTGCAGGAGGCCTATGTAGAGGTATTCGAAAAGTACCTGCAGGAAATCGAACGCATCGCCTCGACCGGAGGATTTGATTACCAGAGATCCCTCACCAGCGATCCGCTGGACGCGGCTGTGGTCTCATTGATCGCGGCCAGGGCGAAGCTGCGGAGGATCCGGCGTTGAGGACCTCTACACCCATTCCATCAATGCGGGAAATGAACAGATGAGCGGTTTCGTGACATCGGGACTTG
>JAKUSY010000246.1 GCA_022451445.1 Planctomycetota bacterium | reverse complement strand
CAGTACAGGGAGACGGGTTTCTCCATCCCCATGCACTACTACCTTGATTTCATGCGCACCAATACCATCGCCTCGGCCAGGAATCCCGGGCGCAGCGTGACCTACGAGCGCTTCGTCGAGGAGCTGACGGGCTGGCCCGAATTCCAGGGCGATTCCCGGTTGCGCTTCGATACGCTCGAGAGCTTTCGGGATCATATCGAAGATGACAGCCGCATTGATGCGGGGCTGGTGGAGGTGCTGGCGCTTCGCGCCTTTGAGATCTTCGGGGAGAACCGCGCCAGGGTGCGCTGCCGTTCCTCCTCCAATGTTGAGGATATTCTCGAATTCAACGGAGCCGGCCTCTACGATTCGACCTCCGCCTGCGCCGCCGATGATGTAGACAATGATGCACGGGGTCCTTCACTCTGCGATGCGACGCGCGATAGCGAGCGTGGATTCCCGCGCGCCCTTCGCCGGGTATGGGGCAGCCTCTGGAATTTCCGGGCCTACGAGGAGCGCGCCTACTACGGGCTTCCCCAGGAGCTGGCTGCCATGGGGATCTTCGTCAGCCGGGCCTATGTGGACGAGAGGGCCAACGGGGTGGCCTTTACGGGCAACCCGGCGCGCGCGGAGGACAGGCGCTACCTGGTTGCCGCGCAGCTTGGCGAGGCGAGCGTCGTCGATCCGGAACCCGGGGTGAGCGTTGAGAAAAGTCTCCTGGAGATGAGCGGCGAAGGGCTGGTCGAGCTTGTGCGGGTCGAGGCTTCTTCACTGGTAGAGGAGGGCGAGCGGGTCCTCTCCGATGAGCAGCTCGCGGAGCTGGGCGCGGCGCTATGGCATATCGACCGCCGCTTTCCCATCGAGGACGGCGGTCACGGCCGGGAGAATATCCTTCTCGATGTCGAGTTCAAGATAGAGTCGGATGGCGCCCTCGCGATCAAGCAGGTCCGTCCCTTCCTTCGCTCCGATCCCGCGCCGCCCGCGCCGATTTTCGAGCTGGTCATCCCGGCGGACACCTCGGCCTGCGGCGTCTTTGTCCAGTCCCGTCCGCTCGAGCGGGCGTACGAGCTCAAGAGCACGCTTCGTTTCGCCCCCGGGCGGCTGGCCCTGCCGACCGGGCGGGGTGATTTCAGCGCCGAGCTCTTCGAAGAGGTCCGCCTGGGCCCGGCCCGCGAGGTGGCGGTTCCGCAGGGGCCTGGAGCCTTCCGCGTCACGAGGATGCCCGAGGGCGGCCTGGTGACCTACAGGTTCCGCTATGAGCAGGACTTCATCCTTCCCGGCGGCGAGGAGTACCGGCTCCAGCTCTCCGATCTCTCCTTCGAGGCTCTTGGCGGTGAGCCGGTGGAGGCGGTTCGGGTTATCGACGAGGAATACCTGGCCCACGACATGGTTCTCAACGGCAACTTCGGATTTGTCGTCACCTATTCATCGTGTACCTACGAGACCCTGCCGCTCTGGGAGGTGAACGTGGCGGTCGATGATGGAACCATCCGGCTGCTGGAGAGGCACGAGCCCCCGCCCACGCCGAACGATACGGGTCCCGCCGCCCTGGTCCGGGCGGAGCTGGAGCTCGCAGGAGAGAGTCGTGAGGTCACCGGGTACTGGGATCTCGTCTACTCGGCCCTGAGGCACAACCGCAGCCCGCGGTATTGGGTCAGGTTGAATCCTCCCGCGGAACTCGAGGGAGTCGACGGCCCGGTTCATTTCATCGAGGTCGCGGCGCCCGAGGCGCGCTTCGAGGTGGAAGCCGAGGTGCGCTACCTGGATGAAGACTACCGGGAGCTGGCATCGCCGCGCGTTCGCTCCTTCGAGAGAAGCGGTGTCGGGACGCCGTTTCGCCGCGCCGACGTATACGATGATGGTCTCGTGACGCTCACCGACGCGGTCTTTCTCCTGGAGTACCTGTTTCGCGCAGGAGCTCAGCCTTCATGCCTGCAGAGCGGCGATGTAAACCGGGATGGAGGTGTGAATCTCTCTGACGCGGTCGCCATCCTCACCTATCTCTTTCTCGCCGGAGAGCCGCCGCGGGAGCCCTTCGGGGAGTGCGGGCTGGATACCGCCGAGCGGGAATTATCCTGCGAAAGCCACGACGGCTGCGGCTGAGGCGGGGCAGACGATCTCCTCTCCCGGATAAATCCGCGGCGTTTTTTTGCATGAGGGAAAATCGCCCTGATAATTCCCCCTGTGAAGAGACCCGGGAGAGTAGTCACGCTCCCCTGAAGAGAATACTCGCCTCGAGCTGGAGGGCAGGCGTTGATTCAAGGTGGTGCGGTTCCTGATCGAGAGTCCGAACCGGGTTTATTTTACGATTAGGTGACCCCGGGCGGTCCTGTTTCAGTGGGGCTCGGGAGGAAAACGTAATTGGAGAAAAGAAGGAAAAAAATGAGTTATCCATCCAATAGGGAAAGATCTATGAATTGTCAGCGTACTGCCGTCGTCCGATTCGCTCTGTGCCTTCTGGTCACGGTCTCCATGGTCACCAATGGGTGCGGCGGTTCCTCGTCCCCACATGTCCGGAAAACGGAGGGGGTGTCGCCAGCGAAATCGGAAGCGAAGAGCATCGCCGTCGACGGTCGCGTTCTCAGGATCAGCGGTCCCTGTCTGCACCGTAACCTGAGCGTTTTCCTGTTTCATGGAGAGGACAGTACTACAGATGAGTTCATCACCCTCAGGGAGGGTCTCGAGAGTGGAAAGGTGGTCCTTTCTGAGAAGGGGTCCGAGAGGAGGACCGCATCGTCCGACGGGAATTCCAGTTCGCGCAGCCGCCTGGAACGGGAAGTGGAACGCCTTGCCTATCAGGACCTGGTGCGGGGCAGTTCCGGCGCCGCCGTCAACACCCTGATGGTTGATAACAGGGGAGACCTGCCCGTCTATATCCAGGCTGGGGATATCGTCAAGGGCGGCAGGCAGGATCGCACCATCGGAGTCGACATTGTCATCGTTCCACACTCCGGCAATGTGCCGCTGGCGGCCTTCTGTGTCGAGCAGGGGCGCTGGGCTTACCGCGCCGGCGCCGCAAGAGGCGGCAGGTTCAGTTCGAGCACCCAGTGCGTATCATCCAAGGAGCTCAAGCTTGCCGTGCGGCATTCGAAGAATCAGCAGGCCGTCTGGAAAAACGTCAAGGATGTCCAGGTAGCCTTGAGCGAAAATCTCTCTACGGCTATCTATGCCGCCGCTTCACCATCGAGTCTCCAACTGGCTCTCGAAAACAAGACTCTCAGTGTGAATGTCGATGCCTATCTCGTTGAGCTCGGGGGCCTGGTCGGAAAATACGATGATGTCATCGGCTACGCCTTCGCCATCAACGGTAAACTCAACAGCGCCGATGTCTACGCCTCCAGCTCATTGTTCAGGAAGCTGTGGCCAAAGCTGCTGGAGTCCTCATCGACTGAAGCGATTGCCCATCTCAACGGGGAGGAGGCGAAGGAAGCTTGCACCATTGCCCATGTCACCTCCTGCCTGAGAGATGCCGAGCGAGGAAAGCCAGTCGTCAGGGAGCTCGGGGGTGGGCTCGGCAGCGTCGCACGCGAATCGGAGAAGAGCTACCTCTTCGAAACCCGCCGCGACGGAGTCTCCCTGCGGAAGAACTACCTGACCAAGTAACCGGGTTGCGTAACTTATTGGCTGGGCGGTCCTTTCCGCCCTGGATGCCGACTCTCAGTCGGTCGGCAGAGCTTCTTGGTGGCGCGGGGATTTGTGGCTTATACTGGAGGCAGGTTATCCGGCTGAGCCGGATGGAGATCGAGTCCCGGCCGGGTTGATCCGGGACAGTGTTTCGAGAGCCTGGTCTTTTTCCAAAGATGGACCGTGTAGCGATGATGGGTAGATTCTTCAGTTTGCCTGCCTGCCTGGTCGTTCTTTTCTGTTTCAGTGCCTGCAGCACGATAGAAACGGAGAAGCGGGACTGGAGCGAATACCGGGGGCCCGGCAACGTCTATTTCCAGTTGGAGGAGCCAGGGCCGGTAGAGCTGCTGGATGATCCCCTCGAGCCTTTGAATCGCGCTGTCGGCGCGGCCAACTTCATTTTCCTGGACTACGTTGTGGCCCCGCTGAGCACGGTACATCTGGCCGTCTTCCCATCGCCGGTTCGCAGGCGCATCGACAATTTCACCTATACGATGGCCTATCCCAAGCGGCTGGTGGCGAACGCGATGATGGGCGAATTGAAAACCGCGGGGGTAGAGACATCCCGGTTTCTCATCAACGGGACGATAGGTATAGCGGGTCTGTTCGACCCGGCGGAAGACCTGGGCCTCGCCAGGCCTGACCCCGTGGATGTAGGGTTCGCCCTGGCGCGCTGGGGTTGGGACTCGAGAATCTATCTCAACCTTCCGTATTACGGCTCAAGCAGCATCCGGGATGGGGCCGGCGAATTGTTCAATTTCGCTCTCACTCCGACAAATTGGGTGCCGGGCGGTTTCATCTTCCTGGGAATCAATTCCCAATGCGATCAGGTCGACGATCTGCTGAGACTGGTGCGCGCCTATCCCGACCCTTACGAGGCGGCGCGGTTCCTGTGGTCCATCCAGAGAAGCGCGCGCATCGCGGGAATCGAAGTGGGTGAGGGCGAGTCCACCCGTGAAGAAACCCTGATGGCGATGTACCTGGGTGTCGCCGAGCGTAGCTTCCCCTACTCCGGAGAGACGGGGGAGATCCTGGTTCCAGCCACGGGTAATTACCTTCCCTACAGCTACTGGCTTCAGCCCGGGACGGCGCCGCTGCTCTTCATCCTGCCCGGCCTGGGCTCCCACAGGGAGAACGAAAGAACCCTCGCCCTGGCTGAGATGGGCTACAGGCGCGGCTTCTCGGTGGTCGTCATCAGCAGCGCGTTCCACCCCGAGTTCTTGAGAACAGCCTCCAGCCAGGAGGTGCCAGGGTATCCGCCGGCGGATGTTCCGGAGATCAGGAACGCTCTCTATGGTGTGCATTCCGATCTTACCGCCAGGTATCCGGATCGTTTCACAGGCAGGAAGGCCCTGATGGGGGTCTCGATGGGGGCCTACCACACCCTTTTCCTCGCCTCCGAACAGGCTTCAAATGGCAGGGGCCTCGACTTTGACCGCTATGTGGCCATCAGTCCACCCGTGCGCCTTCGCTACGGAGCCGCCAGTCTCGACAGGATGTACACGGCCGTGAATGCATGGCCCGAAGAGGAGCGAGAGGGACGTATGCTGAGAGCTCTGCAGAAGACCGCGGTCCTGGCTGATTCGACAATGAAGGTCAAGCCCGGTACCGGGCTTCCC
>JAKUSY010000245.1 GCA_022451445.1 Planctomycetota bacterium | reverse complement strand
AGTGCTCGACTCGGGGCTCCCCACCCTCGGGATCTGCCGCGGCACGCAGCTGCTGAACGTCGCGCTCGGTGGAACGCTCGTTGACCATCTTCCCGATCACGTGGGAGAAGAGATCGCCCACAGCCTGCCGCCGCGCGAGCCGACCCCGCACGCGATCCGGGTCGAGAAAGGATCCGGCCTGGCGGAAATCCTCGGGAAAACCGAATTCGATGCCGATTCCTGGCATCACCAGGCGATCCGGGAGATCGCTCCCGGGCTCACCGCGGTGGCACAGGCTCCCGACGGCACGATCGAGGCGGTAGAAAAAAAAGACCACCCCTGGCTCTACGCTGTACAGTGGCATCCGGAATTGACCGCCGCCCGGGAGCCCCTCCAGCAGCGTCTCTTCAACGCGCTCACGGAGGCCGCCCTCGCGGCACGCCAAGGCGCAACAGGCACCGAAGGAGAATAGAAATGCGACTCGAAGGCAAAGTGGCTCTCATCACCGGCGGAGCCGGCGGCATCGGCCGGGAGACAGCCCTGGCCTTCGCCGCCGAGGGCGCCGGAATTCTCGTCGTAGACGTCAACTCCGAAGCCGGCGGCGAAACCGTCTCCCTCGTCAAGGAAGCCGGCGGCGAGGCGCTCTATCAGGATGCGGACGTCTCGAAGGCGTCCGACTGCGAGGCGATGGTCGCCGCCGCCGAGGAAAACTTCGGAAGGCTCGACATCCTCTTCAACAACGCCGGGATCATGCACTCGGAGGACGGCGATGCCATGGCGACCGAGGAGGAGATCTGGGACCTCACCATGAATATCAACCTCAAGGGGGTCTTCCTAGGCTGCAAGTACGGGATCCCCGCCATCCTCCGCGCCGGCGGCGGGTCGGTGATCAACACCGCCTCCTTCGTCGCCGTGCTGGGAGCGGCGACCCCACAGCTGGCCTATACCGCCAGCAAGGGCGGCGTCCTGGCGATGACCCGGGAGCTGGCGGTCATCCACGCCCGCGAAGGAATCCGGGTCAACGCCCTCTGCCCCGGCCCGCTGAAGACGAAAATGCTGATGGACTTCCTCGACACCGAGGAAAAAAAGCAGCGCCGCCTGGTGCACGTTCCCATGGGACGCTTCGGCGAGGCGAAGGAGATGGCCCAGGCCGCCCTCTACCTCGCCTCCGAGGATTCATCCTACGTCACCGGCACGACCTTCATGGTCGACGGCGGCATCACCAGCGCCTACGTCACGCCGGAGTGATGAGATGCCGCTCGAGGTCCTGAACCCCTTTGACCAGAGCCTCGTCTGCAGCCTCGACTACGATGAGGGCTCGGCGCTCGAGGCCAGGATCGCCGGCGCGCACGCGGCCGCTGAACGCTGGCGGGAGATACCTCTTGGCGACCGGCTCGAGCGGATTCGAGAGGGACTGGAACGTTTCCGCGCTGAGTCGGAACGAATCGCGGCCGATGTCTCGCGACAGATGGGCAAGCCCATCGCCCAGGCTCGCGGCGAGGTCAATACCGTCTTCGCGCGGGCGAATCATATGCTGGAGATCGCCCCGGAGGCGCTCGCTCCCGACATCCTCCCCCCTCTCGACGACCTTCATCGACGCATCGAGCACACCCCGCTCGGGGTGGTCTTCAACCTTGCGGCCTGGAACTATCCACTGATCATCCCGATCAACGTGATTGTCCCCGCCCTCGCCGCCGGCAATACGGTGCTCCTGAAACACAGCGCCAGGACCCCGCTGTGCGGACAGGCCTTCGAGGAGGCCTTCGGATCGCTTGAGATACCCGGGCTGGTGACCAACCTCGTCCTGACCCACGAGGAGACCGCCCGGGTGATCGCCGACGCAAGGGTAAACCACCTCTCCTTCACCGGCTCGGTGGATGGAGGACGCGCGGTCTACCGCCAGGCGGCCGAGCGCTTTATCGATGCCGGGCTCGAGCTCGGCGGCAAGGATCCCGCCTACATCGCCGAAGATGCCGACCTCGAGTTCGCCATCGCCAATACCGTCGACGGGGCCTGCTACAACGCCGGGCAGTCCTGCTGCGCGGTAGAGCGGGTCTATGTGCATCACACCCTCCTCGACGACTACCTCGCCGGGGCCCGCGAGGCTCTCGAGGCCTACCGGACGGGCGATCCGCTCGAAGAAGAAACGACGCTCGGGCCCCTGGCCAGCCGCGGGGCCCTCGACTTTCTCGAGGAGCAGGTCCGTGACGCGGTCGGCCGCGGAGCCAGCCTCCTGACCGGTGGTGCGCGGACCCCGGATTGCGCAGGGAATTTCTTTCAACCAACCCTCCTGGCCGCCGTACCGAACGATGCCTCCGCGATGCAGGAGGAGAGCTTCGGGCCTGTTCTTCCCGTCCTCGGCGTCTCGGGCGACGAAGAGGCTCTCGCCCGCATGCGAGACACCCGCTTCGGACTCACCGCGTCGATCTGGACCAGCGACCAGGAGAGAGCCGAACGCTTTGCCCGCTCACTCGATGCCGGGACCATCTTCCAGAACCGCTGCGACTTTCTCGACCCGGCGCTTCCCTGGACAGGCTATTGCGACAGCGGCAAGGGCTCAACCCTCTCGCGCTACGGCTACCTTCACCTCACGCGGCGAAAGAGCATCCATTTTCGCACAAAGACCTGAGAGCCGATCACTTCAGCGACTGAAGATAGGCGATGAGGTCGGCGAGCTGTTCAGGAGTGAGGCTATTGACCAGGCCCGCCGGCATCACCGAGCCCGGTGATTTCCTTCGCACTCCAACCTCGCTCTTTCTGATCGTGGAGGAGATGCCGTTGGTCTGCCTCAGCTCGACCTCCCCGGCGCTCTCGCTGGTCACGAAACCCGTCATCGCCTTGCCGTTCTTCAGCACGAAGACGTAGGTGTCGAAGCCCTGGGCGATCTTGGCGCTCGGCTTGAGGATCGATTCGATCAGCTCGGCCTTCTTGTACCTCTTGCCGATGTCGACGAGGTGCGGGCCCTTGGGAAGCTGGCCATTGGCCGTCGTATGGCAGGTAGCGCAGGTCTGGAGCTTGAAGAGGGCCTCGCCCCGCTTCGCGTCGCCGGTAGCCTCCAGGGCACGGCTGGCCGCGGCCCCGGGTTTGATGTTCGCCACCAGGTTCGGATTGTTCGGATCGGCCCTGGGAACCACGATCGGCGCCTGCGGTTCCCTGGCGCGAGCGGCAACGGCCGCCGCGTTCGGCAGGCCCGCGATCTTCACCTTGTGACGCGCCAGCTGCGCGGACGTCGCCTCGAGTGTTTGCACCCCGACCCCGGCAAGGAAGGTCTTCAGGGTCGCGGCGATCCGTTCGCTCTGCGACCAGGTCTTCCGATCGTAATAGGGCCCGGTACGGTCGGGGCGGGTACCCCACCAGCCGCCCTTGTAGTCTCCCTCGCGGTGGTAGAGACGGACGAGTGTCGTGAGAATTTCACGGCGGGTGGCCGCGCTCTGGGCCCGGCTCAGGCCGGCCGCCAGGCCGGAGACGGCCTCCTCGTTGTGCATGTACCTCAGGGCCCAGAAGGCACCCTCTGAATAGGGACCCTCGATGCCCTCAAGACAGGCCTTGACCGCGTTGCAGCTCTCCAGGGCCCGTACCGCCAGGTGCGGAATGACGCGGCCGGGATCGGCCTGCTTGTAGAGCGGCTTCGCGGCCGGCTTCGGCTGGCCCGACGGTCGCAGGGTAAAGGGAAGAATGGCCTTGCCGGCCTCCCTGCGGCCGAGCAGTCCGAGGCTGATCAAAGCCTGGGCACGTACCCGCGGGTTCTCATCTTTCAGCGCCTGCAGGAAGGGTTCCAGCGGCAGCTTGTCGAGGCCGGCCTTGTCATCGGTGAGGGCCCGCAAGGCGGCCTCCCGGATGGTGGCGTCATCGAGCAACCCGATGAGCGTAGTCCTGGCTCCATCCCCGAGTAGCTGCTTGAGGGTATAGATCGCCGCGATCCGCCCGTATGCGGGGGCCTTGCCATCGGCGGCGATACCACCGAGGCTCCTGACCCGCTCCTCACCCGCACCCCGGCGCAGGAGCTCGAGCTGGGAATGGAGCCTGTAAACCGCCGACGGCGAGGAGAGATAGCCCAGCAGGGCAGCCTCGCTGGCGCGGTTAAGGTCCGGGAAGGGCTTCGGCGTGAACCCGGCCGGGATCACCTGGGTGACGAAGCCGACGTTCGGACCGCTATAGTTGAACTTACCGTTCTTCCAGCTCGACACGTACAGCCGGCCGCTGCCGTCGACGTCCATGTCGGTCGGACGGGGAACCTTGATGAAGACCTCCTGGTGAGCATCGAAGGTCGCCCCGTTCGCCGGAAGGTTGTGGCGGTAGACCGTGCTGGTGCCCCAGTCACAGGTATAGAGCGCGTCGGCGTAGGGTTTCGGCCAGCGCAGGTCCTGGAAATACATCGCGCCGCAGCCGGAACCGCCGCCGTAGTCCTTCAGCGGCGGCAGGCTCTCCTCGGTAAAATTCAGATAGAGCGAGGGGTAGCCGTAATGGCCGGACTGGATCACGTGGCTGAGACGAATATCCCAGCCGCCGCCGTCATTGGTATTGTCGCGCGTATAGAGGTTCAGGTACGGATCGACGCAGATGTCGACGATGTTGCGCTGGCCCCAGCTGAAGATCTCCATGCCGCTGCCATCGAGCCGGATCCTCACGACTCCCCCGCCGCGACGCGAAAGAACAGTGCCGTCCTTCGCCTTCGCCTCCGTGAAACCGAAATCGCCAACGGCGATATAGAGCCAGCCGTCGATACCCATTCGGATCCCGTTGGTCGTATGATCCGCGCCGCGGCGCCTGGTCTCATCCGAGCTGATGCCCGTGATGAGCCGCTCCTCTCGATCAGCAACGCCATCGCGGTCATCATCGTGATAGACGGTAAAGAGCGGGGGATGGAGGACCCAGAGGGATCCGTTGTCGTAGAAAAGTCCTCGTGGATGATCCATCTTCGCGAAGACGTTGAGCTTGTCGGCCTGGCCGTCGCCATCGGTATCGATACAGCGAAGGACCTTGCCCTTGCCGGGCTGCTTGCCGAGCGAACCCTGCTCGTCGACCCCGACAAAGACCTCGCCGGTAGCCGCGGCGGCTACACAGACCGGGTAGTTGACCTCGGGCGGGGAGCCGAAGAGCGTCGCGTTGAAGCCCTCGGGAACCTTGACGTCGGCGACGCTCGAGGCGCCGGCGGCGGCGGCGGGAGACGCCTTCCTGATCGTCTTATTGAGCTTCGGCAACTGCGCGCTGGTATAGGCCTCGAACTCCCAGAAGCTGCCCCAATAGGAGCCGCT
>JAKUSY010000244.1 GCA_022451445.1 Planctomycetota bacterium | reverse complement strand
TGCGGCCGAATTCACCCGCCCAGACCACGAGCGTATCGTCGAGCATCCCGCGTTGCTTTAGATCCTGCACGAGGGCGGCGGAACCCTGGTCGACGTGCTTTGCCGTGTCGGGGAATCCTTTTTCGATGTTGCTGTGGTGGTCCCAGCCCCGGTGGTAGAGCTGGATGAAGCGGACCCCGCGCTCAGCGAGGCGGCGGGCGAGCAGACAATTGTAGGCGTAGGATCCGTCAGCTCCCTTGACCCCGTACGACTCGATAATCTTCTTCGGTTCCTTCGAGATATCCAGCAGCTCCGGCACGCTCATCTGCATCCTGAAGGCCAGCTCGTACTGCTGGATCCGGGTCTCGATCTGGGGGTTGCCCACAGCCCGGTTGCGCAGACGGTTCAGGCCCTGGACCGCGCGAACGACATCCCGCTGTTTCCCCGCATCCACACCGGGCGGATTGCCGACATAGTGAACCGCGTCTCCCGTCGAGTGCATCTGGACGCCCTGAAAACGCCCCGGCAGAAAGCCGCTGTGCCATTGGCGCACGGCGATGGGCTGTGGATTCCTCCCGCCCTGGGAGACGAGGACCACGAAGCCGGGGAGCTCGCTCGTTTCGCTGCCGAGACCGTAATTTACCCAGGCGCCCATGCTGGGGCGTCCGGAGATCGAGGTTCCGGTGTTCATCACCGTATGGGCCGGATCGTGGTTGATCTGATCGGTGTGCAGCGAGCGAACGATGCAGATATCATCGGCGATGCTCGACATATGGGGCAGGACTGTCGAGATCTTCTGGCCGCTCTTGCCGCAGCGCTTGAATTCGAATTGCGGAGCGAGGCAGTTGAGCTTCTGCCCCTGCAGCTGGGCTATGGGCTGACCCTTTGTATAGGAGGCGGGCATCGGCTTCCCGTTCAGCTCGCCGAGGGCGGGCTTGTAGTCAAAGGTCTCGAGGTGGGATGGTCCTCCCGCCATGGTGAGAAAGATGACGCGCCTGGCCCGGGGCGCGTGATGCAGCGGAGAGATCACTCCGCTGCTCTCCGCCCCGGCCGGCTTCTCACCGGGCAGGGCTCGCGGATCGATGAGGGAGGCGAGCGCCAGGGCACCGAGCCCTCCGGAGGTACGGCCCAGGAAAGCCCGCCGTGTCTGCCCAGCGTGATTTTTCCGCGTGCCTGTCATGAGAGTTCAGTTCCTGGTAATGGTCTCACTGAGATTCAGGATGACCCTGGAGATCGAGGTCCAGGCCGCCAGCTCGGCCTTCTGGCCACCGGAACCTTCGGGCCGCCTGCTCAGCCCCACCTCCAGGAGCGCATCCGCCGCCTTCGAGTCCGCAAGATATTGCTTACGATGAGCCTCCAGCAGGTTCCTGAGGATCGCCCGCTCATCAGCAGATGGCCTGCGGGACAGGGCCTGCCGGAAGGCCCAGTCCAACTTCTCATCGACGCTCTCCCCGCCGAGAAAAACGACATTCTGGGCGAAGGCCCTGGCCGCCTCGACATAGGTCGGGTCATTCAGGAGCGCAAGCGCCGCCTGGGGAGTATTGGAGACCATCCGCTCCGCGGTACACTCCTCCCGGCTGGGAGCATCGAAGGCCAGCAGGCTCGGGTGGAGAAAGGTCCTCTGCCAGTGGGTATAGACTCCCCTTCGATACTGGCTCGAGCCCTTGTCATGCTGCCATTTGCGCTTGGGAAAGTTCAGATGCTTCCAATACCCGGCGGGCTGGTAGGGCTTCACGCTCCGGCCGCCGATCTCATCAACCAGCAGACCGCTGATAAAGAGGGCCGCATCCCGCACGAGCTCGGCCTCCACACGGTAGCGCGACTGCCGCGCGACCAGGCGATTGTAGGGATCGAGCTCCTGGAGCTTGTCGGTCATCAACGACGACTGGCGGTAGCTGCTGGAGGTCAACAGCAGCCGGACCATGTGCTTGATATCCCATCCGCTCTCCATGAACTCGAGGGCGAGCCAGTCGAGGAGCTCCGGATGGCGCGGCCACTCCCCCTGCGCGCCGACGTCATCGAGGCGTGAAGAGATACCGGAGCCGAAATAAAGCTTCCAGAGGCGGTTCACGAACACCCGGGACGTCAGGGGGTTGTCCTCTCGAACGAACCACCGCGCCAGGTCAAGCCGAGTCGCCCTGCCCTCCCTTACCCCGAGGCTGCCGAGGAATTCCGGGATCGCCGGCTCGACGACCTCGCCGCTGTCATCCAGCCAGTTGCCCCGCGGCAGGACCCGCATCACCCTGGGCTTGACCGCCTGCGAAACGAGCGTCTTCGTGAAGTCCTTCTGGAGATTGCCCCGCTCCTTCCGCAGCTGCTGCAGACGTTTCTTGTCGCCCTCGGGGGCCTTCTCGAGCTCCTCGATCTCCTTTTCCAGGGCTGCCCATCGCGCCTTCAGCCGTCCCACCGGCACCTGCAGCTCCGGTGGCCTGGGGCTGCCACCGTAGTGCCCCACCTCCTTCAGGTCGGCGAAGAAGGCCGCGAAGGAATAAAAGTCCTTCATGGTGAAAGGATCGAATTTGTGATCATGGCACTCAGCGCAACCCATGGTCACCCCCATCCAGACCGCCGAGGTCGTACGAACGCGGTCGGCCGCGTACTTCGCGAGGTATTCCTTCGGCTGGGCGCCGCCCTCGTCGGTTGTCTTGTTGAGGCGGTTGTAGCCTGAGGCTACCCGGGTCTCCATGCTCGCCCCAGGCAGCAGGTCACCGGCCAGCTGCTCGATGGTGAAACGATCGAAGGGCTTGTTGGAGTTGAAGGCCTCGATCACGTAATCGCGGTAGGGCGAGATGTTGATCGTCGGATCGCTGTGATAGCCGGCGGAATCCGCATAGCGCACGAGATCGAGCCAGTAGATCGCCAGCCGCTCTCCAAAATGCGGCGAGGCGAGGAGCCGCTCGATCTGCTCCTCGTAGGCGCGGGACCCCTTGTCCGCGAGAAAGGCGTCCAGCTCGGCGGGCGTCGGCGGCAGGCCGGTAAGATCGAAATGCAGACGCCGCAGCAGGACTCTCCTGTCAGCCTCGGGTGAAGGCGCCAGGCCCATCTTCTCGTGCTCAGCGGCGATGAAACGATCGACCGGGTTCCTCGCCCAGCCCTTCCCATCGGTCTTCGGCGGCTGCGGGCGACCGGGCTTGACATAGGCCCAGTGCAGATCGAAGCGCGCACCCTCGCTGATCCAGCGGCGAAACAGATCCTGCTCGGCCGCGCCGAGCTGCTTCTTGCCCGAATCCAGCGGCGGCATGCGATCATCGGGATCTTCGGCGGTGATGCGCTCAAGGAGCTCGCTCTCGAGCGGCTTGCCCGGGCTGATCACCTTGCGGGCCTCCTCGAAGCCCAGGTCGAGACGCAGCTTCTTTTTCCGGCGCTTTCGATCCGGACCGTGACAGGCAAAGCAGCGATCGGACAAGAGCGGCCTGATGTCTCTCGAGAAGCTCACCGGCTCGGCAGCCGAGACGGCGCTGCCGCCTGAAAACGAGACCATCAAAACGCTGAGAACAAACACCCTGGAGAGGCCGGAGCCCCCGGAAATCTTCAGATCAGGCCCTGTCATGCGAGTCATCTCCTGGCTATCTCATCAGCCGGCAACCAACCGAAGCTGACAGACAGGATGGCCCTTGGGGTGGACTTTATCAAGCTCGCTTGCGACGCCCGGGAGCGGGCCTGTCGACCGGCTCCGAGTTGTAGTAACCTGAACGAGATCCGCAACCCGCAAAAGCGAGGCTGAAATGATGAAATCGATCTGCCTGGCGGGCCTCCTGGCAGCCGCCGCGGCGCTCAGCGCCTCCCCCCGGCCGCGGGAAAAAGCCCGGCGACCCAACGTGGTTATTCTCTTTACCGATGACCAGGGCACCCTCGACGCCAATTGCTTCGGCTCGAATGACCTGCGGACGCCGAACATCGACAGGCTGGCGAAGACAGGGGTGCGCTTCACCGCGGCCTACGCGCACACCGTCTGCTGCCCATCGAGGGCCGCCCTCCTGACCGGCCGCCATCCCCAGCGCTCAGGAGTCAACTCCTGGATGCAGGGAGACCTGAAGGGCTCCGATGGCCTCAACATGGCGCTCGGGGAGATCACCCTGGCCGAGACGCTGAAGGCCGCCGGCTACCGAACGGCCCTCTTCGGAAAATGGCACCTGGGCGCCCATCGCGATCACGGCCCCATGAAACAGGGCTTCGACGAATTCTTCGGCATCCGGGACGGTTTCATCGACAACTACAACCACTACTTCCTGCACGGCGGTAAGGGCTACCACGACCTCTATGAGGGAACCAAGGAGGTCACGCGGAAGGGTGACTACTTCCCGGAAATGGTGGTTGATCGTTCCCTCGAATTCATCGAGAAGAACCGCGACCGGCCCTTCTTTCTCTATCTCGCCTTCAACATCCCTCACTACCCCGAGCAGGCGCTGAAGGAGCACTCCTCTCTCTACGAAAAGCTGCCCATGCCGAGGCGCTCCTACGCCGCGATCGTCACGACAACGGACCACTACATCGGCAAGGTGCTCGACCGGCTCGACAAGCTCGGCCTGCGCAAAGATACGATCGTGATCTTCCAGAGCGACAACGGCCACTCCACCGAGCGCTACGCCATCCGCGGCGATGACCACACCAGCGGCTACCCGAAAGGGCACCGCTACGGCGCCAACGGCGGCGGCGGCAATACCGGAAAATGGATCGGGAACAAGGGCACCTTCCTCGAGGGAGGCATCCGCACCCCGGCCATCATCAGCTACCCCGCCAGGGTGCCCCAGGGAGAGGCCAGGGACCAGGTCATCACCGTGATGGACTGGTACCCCACCGTCCTCGAGCTCTGCGGGATCGAGCGACCGAAGCCCGCCCTCGACGGCCACAGCGTCCTGCCCATCCTGCGCGACGCGAAGACCGCCTCGAAGCACGGGGTCCTCTACTTCCAGTGGCAGCGGCGCTGGGCCGTACGGCAGGGAGAATGGAAGCTTATCGGAACCCGGGGTCGAGACGGGAAGGACAAGCTGAGCCTGCACAAGCTTACCGGGCAGAAGCCCGAAAGAACGAACCACCTCCAGGACCAGGCCGCCGCGGCCATCGTGGAGCGTCTCCATGCCCTCTACAAGGCCTGGAAAGAGCGCGTCACGCCCGCCTCAAAATAATTTCCCCGGTCGCGTTTTTTTCTTACGCCACTGAAAACTCACCCTTAGCATTGGAGGTGGCAGGAAATAGTGGGGGTCGGGGGCCGCACCCTACGCCGTACCGTCGCCTCTACCCTATAAGGAGGGTGCGATGAGAATAAGAACCA
>JAKUSY010000243.1 GCA_022451445.1 Planctomycetota bacterium | reverse complement strand
CATGACCGTTACGCGAGCGGCGGCATTGGCTGTCTCGACATGGCGGTCGAAGGCCGGCAGCGAGCTGGAGAGGGCTCCGAGCAGGGTCGTATGGACGGCGGCCTGGCGGGCGTGGGTGTCGTAGCCTCCCTGGCTCAGGTAGAGGATGCGGGCGGGGTAGCTTCCCGTCACCATCTGGCCGGCGAGCTTCAGGCGGCGGCCGAGCTCCGTTTCCGGGTATTCAACCGGGGCGGGACGCTTGCTGACCTCGATGATCTTCTCGAGGCTGTCGAGGGTTTCGTTGGCAAGGCCCCGGACGAAGTCGGGCCTTCCGGCGCGCGGGGTCGAGTTGACCGAGCGCATGATCCTCTTCAGCTTGCGGCCCTTGCTCCCGGAGAGCAATTCGATGAAGTCCAGGTTCTGGATGCTCGCCACGTGGCGCTCTCCATGGAGAGCCAGGGGCAGAGCCTCAGCGCCGATGTGGACTCCGCCCAGGGACGCGGCCTGCGCCTCGAGGGCCTTCCCGAGCCAGCCCTTGCTCTTCTCCTCGACCTCGGGGTCGGCGGTGTGCCAGATGTCCATGCTGCGGAAATGGCTGCGGTCGGGGTTGGGGTAGCCAACACCCTGGATGATGGCGAGGTGTCCTTCATCGTGGAGCTTTCGCATTCCCTCCATCGAAGGATGCAGTCCGATCTCTCCGGTCCCCTTCAGCCTGAGCACCTGGGGCTTTCGGATCGCCAGGGCCGGCCGGCTCCTGTGGTAGCTGTCATCCTCGAAGGGGATGACGGTGTTGAGGCCGTCATTGCCGCCTGAGAGCTGGAGCACGACCAGGCGGTGTCCATCCGCGGCGGGGTCAAGCCTTCGGGCCGCGTCGAGAAGCAGCCCGGGGGCGAAGGCCAGGCCCGCGCCGGATATTTTCAGGAAAGCTCTTCGCTTGAATTTCATTCTCGATCCTGTCGATTTTGGCTTCATGCGCAGGAAGGCGGAATTATAACCGGCTCCTTCGGCGGCCGGTATCAAATGTATTGGTGCTCGGGAAGTTCCACGATGGCCGTTACCATCAGCTTCAGGTTCTTGCCCGCCTCTTTCTCGATCAGGCGCCGAATTTTCTCATCGAGGCCCCCGGGGAAAAAGAGGTTAAAGAGCCCCTCCGCCTTTCCTTTCTCGATCCGGTCCCAGGGTATCCGGGGGGAGTTTTCAGCATCGCTGGTCAGCATGTTGGCAAACCTGTAGCGCGCGAGGAGGGTGCTCGAGTTGAGCCAGGACTCCCCCTTCTGCCATCCCTTGACGCTCGGCGGCCTGAGGATGTCCATCCCCATTCGGGACATCTCCGCCGGAAGGCGGTCGGCTCCCGCCGTGGCGCCAAGGGTTCTCAACGTTCCAATGGCGAAATCGGCCGGCGAGGACATGATGGCGCGCCGCGCGCGGGCTGAGTAGAACTCCCGGGAAGAAAGGAGCCTTGTGAGGAATGCCCCGGTGTTGCGGAAGCTGGTGACGTAGAGCTTGCCGAGGGTCTCGCGCAGCTCCCGGGAAACCGGGGTTCCGACGTAGTAGTCGAACAGCTTACCCGCGATGAATTCGGGGCTCCCGCTTTTTTCTATGCACAACCCGAGGACGTCTTCTCCATTGAAATTCCCGGTCTTGCCGAAGATGGTCTTGGCGCCTGTATCATGCGCCCGGGTGTTGAACCAGAACTCGCGGCGCTTTACGTGCCAGCCGGTGAAGGCGCGCGCGGCCTCCTTGATGTCCTTTTCCGTGTAGTTGCCGACTCCTAATGTGAACAATTCCATCAGCTCCCTGGCGAAATTCTCGTTGGGCTTACCCCTGCGGTTGGAGTTTCCATCGAGCCAGATGAGCATTGCTGGATCCCTGGCCATCGCCTCGAGGAGCGAGGGGAACTGTCCGGCGCCCTCTCGAAGAAACAGGCGGATCTGATCCATCATCAGCCGGGCGTCGTTCACCTTGGCATCGCTGGTGGCGAAGTGATCGTGCCAGAACAACGCGAGCTTGTCCCTGGCGGGGCTGTTGCCGCGAAGCATTCGGTGGGCCCACCAGGCCTGGATGGAGTCGGTGCTGCCGATTCCGCGACGGCTGTCGGCGACCGCCTTCATCTCCGGAGTCTCCTCCCGGTCGGCAAGGAGGAGGCGCGGCGCCCCGGTCGCCCCGGCCACCAGGATTTTTTCTACCAGCCCGCGAGGCGCTCCGAAGGTCATCCGGCGCGCGAGATGGGCCGCGGCGGAATAATCCCATGGTCCGTCTTTCCCGGGACGGTATGGACCGAGTCTCTCGCTGGCGGTGAGCTCTTCGTCCACGGTCAGTCGGCTGGCTCAACGACGGTATTGCCGATGTTGAGCCCGAGGCGCAGCTTCATGCGGACAGTATCCTCTTCCCTGAAGCTCTCGAATTCAAGGTCCCGGATGAAGCCGAGAGCCTCCCTGATGTTCTCGAAATCGGTCCTGGCCTTGGCCAGGCCGACGCCTTTTTCAACAACCTGCTGGGCGGCGAGGAAGCCCAGGTTCTTGCCAAGGATCGAGTGGATGGACTTGCCATCGATGTAGACCTGGTCCCGGGCAAAGGCCGAGACCTCGGTCTGGCTGTCGGTCGCGGCTTTCTCCGATTCCTCGACCAGGAATTTGACGATGTCGAAGGTGGAGCCGATGATGACCCGATTGCCCGTGATCGCGAGGCTGGGCGAGAAGTTGTATTCGATGCCGGGGTTTTTCGCATCGGCTGGAAGTCCCAAGTCTACCTTATAGCAATCAACACCGGCGACCTTCTCCGGCTTGACGAGCATGCTCGGAGCGTTCGAGTCCTGTTGCATCCGGGTGATGTTGATGATGCTCACCAGGCTGTTGAATCCAACGATGAACGGGCGGCCGTATTTCTTGGCGTCCTTGAGCTCGAGGATCAGCGCGCCGCCCGGTATGGCGGGGGTGGGGGATGGCTTGCCTTCTTCAGGATCCTGGTTCCTGACAACCAGGGAGATGGTCTTGCCGAGCTGTGGCAGGACCTCGTCCTGGAAGTTCAGGCCTCCGAAAATCATCGAGAGCCCGGCGGAGAGCTGGGCCAGGCTTCCGGCTGCCTGGGATTCGAGGTACTCTTCGCTGTTTTCCCACCACTCGTAGAAATCTCTCGAGATGTTGATCGCGCCGAGCACCCCGCGTTTCTGGACGTTCGACTGGAATTCGTTCCGGGCTACCTTCGGGAAGAAGGGCGAGTATTTCTCCGCGATTCCCCTGTCGTCGGGATGGAGAACGACACCGAGGTCGAGCCCCGACCAGTTGGCTTCGAGAGAGATGGTCATGAGCTCGCAGCCGCGCAGGGCGCCCCGGATGCCGCTGAGGAGCAGGCTTCCGACAGGCGCATCCATCTTCTTGGCGAGGTCGGAGCCGAGGGCTGGAATGTAGCTCGGTCTCAGGGCTGCCCTGGCGAGAAAGTCTTCATCGCTGGAGTGTTTTGAATAGATAGGGGACCTGCTGGCGGATTTTTCCGTTCGCCCGTAGGCAAGGTCGATCGTTTCATCCATGAGCTTCCGGGAGTTCGTGATGGCGAGGATATCTCCGAGGAAGGTGAACCAGACATCCTCAACCTGTTCGATGGCATGGTCTTCGTGATAGACCTTCTTCGTGCCGATCACGAAACCGATGGTGGTTTTTACCGCCTCATCGAGAGTTTTCCTGGCCGCCTTCAGCGCCTTTTCGCTCTTGCCGCGAGTCAGGAGGAGCGTTTCCTGTCCGCCGGTGAAAGACAGCCGGCTGGCGACGAGGAGCTCGCTGCCGAGGATCTCATCGAAGAGATCGAGGGGCTTGCGGCCGGTGGCCTTTTCAATTTTGTCAAGGTTGTCGAGGAGTTCGCTGTAACCATCACTCTGCAGGTACGTCTTGCCGAGGTTTGAATCGAGGAGGCGCTTCAGCTGGCCGGAATCGAGCAGGCTCCTCAGGCGGGAGCCGGCTTTTCTGGCCTCCACGTAGCCGGTGATGCTGGCGGGAGTCCAGTCGGAGAGCCGGGCGCATTTCTGGAGTTCCTCGCAGGGGAGGTTTGTGGCGGACAGTGGGAGCGAGCAGATCGCGACGAAAAGGAGGGACCGTATTGAAGAGACGGACATGGGTGGGTTTCCGAATGGAGGGTGCCGTTGCTGAGTAATGATTCAGAAGCCGAAATTATAAAAACCCAGTGCGCATGGGCCATTTGATACTTGTAGAGAGTTGTCGCTGGGGCGGAGATTGGACAGGCTGCCTCAGGCCGTCGAGGCGAGTGGTTTTTTTCTACTGCAGGAAAGATTTCTCCCCGGTGATGAAAAATCCCCCTGAACCCCTAACTTCTTCATTCGCCCGATAATAAAACAATTCAAAAAGAACTTGAGGCGGGGAAATCGAGCCCTATAATTCGGCCTTCTGCTTCTTTGAACGCTGCAGAGACTTCGTAGTGAAAAAGGCTGATTTCGACCGGTTGGAGTGAACCGGGAGGGGCTATCGGCCGATATCAAAGAAAGCGAAGGCAGGGCCTGGGGGCCTCGATGTCGTCTCACTTCAGGTGAGACAGGTTTGGTTTAGTTAATTTCTGTTTTTAGTGGTTTCCAGGTAGTTATGAGCGTTTTACTAGCAGGTAAGAAAGTTATGGCTGAGCGGATCCGGAATATCGGGATCGTAGCCCATATTGATAGCGGCAAGACCACCATCACCGAGCGAATGTTGAAGATCTGCGGAAAGATCCATAAGCTCGGCGAGGTCCATGATGGCGAGGCCACCATGGATTTCATGAAGGAGGAGAAGGAGCGTGGAATCACGATCGGGTCGGCGGCCCCCTATTTCGAGTGGAAGCGCTATGAGTTCAACCTGATCGATACTCCCGGGCACGTGGATTTCACCGCCGAGGTGGAGCGCTCCTGTCGTGTTCTCGATGGCGCTATCCTCGCCATCGATTCCGTCGCCGGGGTCCAGGCCCAGAGCGAAACGGTCAACCGCCAGCTGAACAAATACGGCGTTCCCCGCCTCGCGTTCATCAACAAGATGGACCGGGTAGGCGCCGACTTCGACAAGGCTGTCCAGTCGATGAAGAGCAACCTCGGGCTCTCTGCCGTGCCCATCCAGGTCCCCGTCGGAGAGGGCGCCGAGTTCGAGGGATTCATCGACCTCGTCGAGATGGAGCAGATCATGTTCCCCCAGTCTGATGATGACCCGGCGGCTTTCGAACGCCTGCCGATCGATCCCGAGGTCCTCGAGCTGGTGAAGAGTAAGCGGGCGGAATTGCTGGACGCGATCAGCCTGTACTGCGACG
>JAKUSY010000242.1 GCA_022451445.1 Planctomycetota bacterium | reverse complement strand
GAGGCGTCGTGAAGCGCGCGCCGGGGCTGGAGGTGCCCGACAAGGATCTGAACTGGTGGGCCTTCCGAGGGATTGGCGAGATTCCACCGCCGGTGGTAAAGAATGCCGGCTGGGTGAGTGGTCCGGTCGACAATTTCATTCTCGCGAAGCTCGAGCAGAGGGGGCTCGAGCCGGCTCCGGCGGCCTCGCGGCGGCAGCTTCTCAGGCGGGTCTACTTTGATCTCATCGGTCTTCCTCCAACCTACGAGGAGGTCGAGAGCTTCGCGGCCGATGATGACCCCGGGGCCCTCGAACGGGTGATCGACAAGCTGCTGGCGAAACCCCAATACGGTGAGCGCTGGGGGCGGCACTGGCTGGACGTGGTGCGCTTCGCCCAGACCAACGGCTACGAGCGGGATGGAGAGAAACCCTACGCCTGGCGCTACCGAGACTACGTCATCAGGAGCTTCAACGAGGACAAGTCCTACAAGCGCTTCGTCCTCGAGCAGCTCGCCGGGGATGAGCTGGCTGATTCGACGAGGGACTCGATCATCGCCACGGGCTTCTACCGCCTGGGTGTCTGGGATGATGAACCCGATGACAAGAGGATGGCGGAGTACGACGGGCTCGATGACATGGTCGTGGCGATCGGCGCCTCCTTCATGGGGCTGACGATAGGCTGCGCGCGCTGTCATGACCATATGTACGATCCCATCCCGCAGAAGGACTATTACAGCTTCATGGCCTTCCTGCACAATGTGCGCTATTACGATAAGCCGAAATACGACAAGAGCTCGTCAACCTACGCCTCCATCGGCAATAAGGAGTGGGCGTTGGCGGTTCGTGAGCATGGAGTCAAGCCGCGCGAGACAAAGGTCCTGATCCGCGGTAACGCAGCGACCCCGGGCAATCCCGTGAAGCCCTCCTTTCCGACCGTCCTCGGTGGAGGAGAGGTGGACACCTCGCTGCGGCCGGCGCCGCAGGACTCTACCGGGTTGCGGCGCAGGCTCGCCGAGTGGATCGCCGGTGATGAGAATTTCCTGACGGCGCGGGTGATGGTGAACCGGATCTGGCAGCACCTCTTCGGGCGTGGAATAGTCCGTACTCCCAACGATCTCGGCAGGAGAGGATTGCCCCCGACCCATCCAGAATTGCTCGACTGGCTCGCAAGGGACTTTATCGAGGGCGGCTGGAAGCTCAAGCGAATGCAGAAGCTGATCATGCTCTCGAGCGCCTACCGCATGTCATCAAGGGTTCGGGAGGGGGATGCGTTGCGGCAGGACCCTGCCAACGAGCTCTTCTGGCGCCAGAACATGAAGCGCCTGGAGGCCGAGGCGATCCGTGACTCGATCCTGGCTGTAGGAGGCGGATTGAACCCGGAGATGGGCGGCCGCGGCTTCTTCCCGAAGCTCGGACGGGAGGTCCTGGCGGGCGGGTCCCGTCCGGGCTGGGGCTGGGGAGTGTCAAGCAGGAAGGAGCAGTCCCGCCGGAGCGTCTACATCTATACCAAGCGTGGAACCCTGATGCCCCTGATCGAGGGGTTTGACTATACCAATACCGCCCAGTCCCTCGGTATGCGCACCGTCACGACCGTGGCTCCGCAGGCCCTGATGCTGCTCAACAGCTCCTTCCTTGACTGGCAGGCAGGGGTCTTTGCCGGTCGTCTCATGGCCGAGAAGGGAACCGCTGCGGGGACCTTTGTCAGGCGGGCCTACCAGCTGGCCCTGTCGAGGAACCCGGCGCCCCCGGAGCTCGAGAAGAGCCTCGCTTTTCTCAAGCGCCAGGAGAAGGCCTTCGCCCGAAGGCGCGCGCGCTCCACCTTCAGGCCGGGGGTTCCTGACGCGATCGAGCACGGCTTCAAGAACACGCAGAAGCCGTCGAATTTTCTCGAGGGACCCGCGGCCGGCTGGGAGTACTTCCGGGGCCGCTGGTATGACGCGGGAGACAGCATCGACTGGGTGGATCCGCAGAGGCGTCCCTTCGCCCTGCACGAGACACTGCGCTTCCCAGGTGGCGAGCTTTCCACCGAGCTGTTCATGCACTCCAATTCGGAGGGGGCCTCGGTTTATTTTCGCGGCGGCAATAAGGGAGACCTCTACTCAGGTCTCGAGCTGCTGCTCGATCCTCGCGAAGACAGGGTCGAGCTTCGCCGTCATGGCAAGGACCTGGGGAAGGTGAAGTCGGCCCCCGCCAGGCTCGACACAGGCGTCTGGTACCGCGTCAGGATCTCCCTGGAGGGAGCGGAGCTGCGGGTCTGGGTCGGGCTGTCCGGGTCCGGGGAGAAGCCCGTTCTGGAGGTCTCGCTCGAGAAATCTTCCGAGCCCGGCGACAGGGTGGGGTTGAGCGCGCGGGAGGCACCGATGGGGTTGGGCTCCCTGGCTGTAAAGACGGGGGGACGGGAATCAGCGGCGCCGATCGCGGAGGAAGCCTGGATTCCCGCGGCCCGGGCGGCTCCCGGGGAGGGCGGTTTGAGCCGCAGCCAGCGCCAGGCGCTTCATTCGTTCTGTCTCGTACTGCTAAATCTGAACGAGTTTGTTTATATTGATTGAGAGATCGATTCAGAACGCCGAGAATTCAGGAAACCCGCAGTGAAAGACCGGCGGCTCGGCGCGGAGTGAGCTGAAATGAAATCAAATCCCGACAGGACGGCCAGCGCAGGAGCCTCATCTCCGCGGAACCAGTTCTGCGGCCGAACTCGCCGCGAGTTACTCTGGGAGGCCGGGGCGGGCTTCACCGGTGTAGCCCTGGCGGCCATGCTCGAGCAGGATGGCTTCTTCAAAAAGTACGCTAACGCCGAATCCGCTCCGGCGGATGATTTGAACCTCCTGGCTCCGAAGTCGCCGCATTTCGTTCCAAAGGCGAAGCGCTGCATCTTCCTGTTCATGTACGGCGGTCCCTCGCAGATGGACCTCTTTGATCACAAACCCTACCTGCAGAAGAACGATGGGAAGACGGTCGACATAGAGATTCGCCGCAGGAGTATCCAGAAGCAGAAGCTGCTGGGCTCGAGGCGCGAGTTCAAGCGCCGGGGTGAGTCGGGTCTCTGGTGCTCCGATGCCCTGCCCAGGATCGCCGGGCACATGGACAAGATGGCCGTCGTCAAGTCGCTCTACATGGACTCCTTCGCCCATGGCTCGGCGCTTCTTCAGATCAACTGCGGCCAGGTGATCCAGGGGCATCCCTCGCTGGGCAGCTGGCTGGCCTACGGATTGGGAACCGTGAACCAGAACCTGCCGGCCTACGTGACCATGCTGGATCCCCGGGGAGGCCCGGTTTCCGGAGCGCCCAATTGGGGCAGCGGCTATATGCCGGCGGCCTACCAGGGGACCCTGTTTCGCTCCGGGGGGGACCCGATACTCAATCTCAGTCCGAACTCCGCTGTCGCGCCGGGTATCCAGCGCGACAGGATCTCGACGATCAACGCGCTCAACGCCCGGCATCTCGTCGACCGTCCCGGCTACTCCGAATTGCAGGCCCGTATCGCGAGCTACGAGCTCGCCTTCCAGCTGCAGACCACGGCTCCAGAGGCTCTCGACCTGGAGCAGGAATCGTACAGGACGCGTGAGCTCTACGGAGTCTACGATCCGAAGCCTTCCCACAAGCTCTCCGTCGGCCCGGCGCCCTTCGCGCGCCAGTGCCTGGTCGCGCGCCGTCTCGTCGAGCGCGGGGTGCGCTTCGTGCAGATCTACCATGGCGGCGGCCACCAGCAGCAGAACTGGGACGCCCACCATGGAGTCGAGGAAAATCTCAATATTCACTGTCCGGAGATCGACAAGCCGATCTCGGCTCTTCTCACCGACCTGCAGCAGCGGGGCCTGCTGGAGGACACCCTGGTGGTCTGGGGTGGTGAGTTCGGCCGCCAGCCGGTCTCACAGGGCAACAACCACGGCCGCGACCACAACCCCAAGGGGTTCACCTATTGGTTCGCCGGTGCCGGCATCAAGCCCGGCATCAGCTACGGCGCGACCGACGAGATCGGCCACGAGGCGGTGGAGAACCGGCACCACATCCGGGACCTCCACGCCACCATCCTCCACCTCATGGGACTCGACCATGAGAGCCTGACCTATTTCTACGGCGGGCTTGATCGCAAGCTCACCGGCGTCAGGCATTCAGAGGTCATCAAGGGCATCCTGGCCTGATAAGCCCGGTGCCTCGGGTTTATCAGCGGCTGAAGAGCTCGATGAGGTAGCCGTCCGGGTCGCGGATGTAGAATTGAAGGGGGCCATCGGGACGCAGGTAGGGTCCGGCGACGATCGGGATTCCGAGGGATTCGATGTGCGTGGCGGCGTCGGCGGCGTCAGCGACCTTGAAAGCCAGGTGCTGTCCCTGGGCGGGGTAGCTCCCGGTGAATTCTCCCGGGCCCGGCGTTCCCGCGTCTTCGCCGGCGAGGGTGACGTGAACCTCGGTATTGCCGGCCTGGAACCAGAGCCCGGGAAAGGTGAAGTCCGGCCTGGGAAGTTGTTCCATTCCAAGGAGATCACAGTAGAACTCGCAGGTTTTTTCGAGATCGCTCGATACGACGAGGGCATGATCGATGCCTTGAACCCTGATCGCCCGTTCTTCTGTCATAGAGGGGTCCTCAGCCGATGCGTCCTGCTTTTAATTCCACGATCAGCTCGGCGATGGCGTCCACCGCGGCCTCGATAAAGAGCTCGCCCTTCTCTGCGCTGGCCACTGTCGGGTCGCCGATCGCCCCCTTCTCGGACCACTCATTCCAGAGACGGAATTGACCTACCCTGCCGGGCTCGAGCATGTCCTTGTGATCAAACCGGCAGCGCTGCTCCTCGCCGTCAGGTTCCAGCAGGTCTGTTCTTACCAGCTCCGGGTGCAGGGCGAGCATCACCGAGGTCTCCATCTCTCCCGCGTGTCCCATGCCGCCCGGAGCGGACTCGCGGATCTCTTCGAAACGCTCGGCGGCGAGGACCCAGTAGGTGGCGTGGATGATTTTCAGGCCGGCACGTGTTTCATCGGCCGTCACGTTCCCGGCGCCGAGGCGGGCCTCCTGCACGGCGACGTTCAGAAGAGACTGGTTGCCGCCGTGGCCGTTGAGCAGGATGAAACGCGTGAAGCCGTGCGCGAAGACACACTCGACCAGCTCCCGGGCGGTATCTATGAAGGTGCGGGTGCGCAGGGGTATGCTGCCTGTCAATGCCATGTGATGGGATGAGGAGCCGAATCTCTGCACCGGGAGCCAGAGGAAATTTTCATCATCCCGGGAGTCGAGCCTCCCCAGCAGGCCCTCGGTGATGTAGGTGTCGGTTCCCGTCGGCAGGTGGGGGCCGTGCTGCTCGATGGCCGCGAAGGGGATGACGACCGGCAGCTGCGGGTC
>JAKUSY010000241.1 GCA_022451445.1 Planctomycetota bacterium | reverse complement strand
GCGAACCGTCCGGGGATAGTTCTGCTGAGACTGTCCGGTATTTGTGATAAAATTCCGGCACATGACCGGCTGCAGGAGATTGCCGCGGAGCCGGAGTCGATTGGAATATGGGAAAAAATCTATTACAGAAGGTCTGGGACCAGCACACGGTCCGTGAGCTGCCCACAGGCCAGACCCAGCTTTTCATAGGCCTGCATCTCATCCACGAGGTCACGAGCCCACAGGCCTTCGAGGATCTCCGCGGCCGAGGGCTGGGAGTCCGGGTCCCCTCGCGGACCTTCGCTACCGTGGATCACATTGTTCCCACCCACTCCCAGGAGCGGCCCTTCGTCGATACCCTGGCCGAAGAGATGATGGTCGCTATCGAGACCAATTGCGGGGAGTTCGGTATTTCGCTCTTCGGTCTCGATGATGATCGCCAGGGCATCGTCCACGTGGTCGGTCCGGAGCAGGGCCTGACCCAGCCCGGCATGACCATCGCCTGCGGGGACAGCCACACCTCGACCCACGGCGCCTTCGGCTCGATAGCTTTCGGGATCGGTACGAGCCAGGTCCGTGATGTCCTGGTCAGCCAGTGCCTCGCCATGGACCAGTTGAAGGTCCGGCGCATCGATGTCACCGGCGAGCTCGCCCCGGGTGTTTACGCCAAGGACGTGATCCTGGCGATCATTCGCGAGCTTGGCGTCAAGGGAGGGACGGGGTACGCCTATGAGTACGGCGGGGAGGCGATCTCTTCGATGGGCATGGAGGAGAGAATGTCGATCTGCAATATGTCCATCGAGGGAGGGGCCCGGGTCGGCTACGTGAATCCGGATGAAACCACCTTCAGCTACATCCGTGGGAGGCCGTTCTCTCCCGGGGATGATGAATGGGACGAGGCGGTGAAGTACTGGAATTCCATCGCATCTGATGACGACGCGGAATTTGACGATGAGGTCAGCTTCGATGGCGCCGCGATCGGGCCCAACGTGACCTGGGGGATCAACCCGGGGCAGAGTGTCCAGGTCGATGGGAGGCTGCCGAAAGTCGATGAGCTTCCCCAGGGAGAGCGGGAGTCGGTCAGGGAGGCTCTCGACTTCATGGAATTCGAGCAGGGCGTCTCTATCGCCGGCACGGGGATCGACGTGGCCTTCATCGGCTCCTGCACGAACGGCAGAATCAGCGATCTGCGCGAGGCGGCGAAGGTCGCCCTCGGCAGGAGGGTCTCCCCGGGAGTCAAGGCCCTCGTGGTCCCCGGTTCCAGGCTGGTCGGTGAGCAGGCCGAGAGCGAGGGACTGCACGAGGTCTTTCTGCAGGCCGGCTTCGAATGGCGCAAGGCCGGATGCTCGATGTGCCTGGCGATGAATCCGGATAAGCTCCAGGGGCGCGAAATCTCCGCCTCCTCGAGTAACCGTAATTTCAAGGGACGCCAGGGCAGCCCGGTCGGCAGGACCCTTCTGATGAGTCCGGCCATGGTCGCTGCCGCCGCCATCGCCGGCGAGGTCGTTGACGTACGAGAGATGATGGGAGGCTGAGGAGCGGTGGGCGAATCGAGAATAACCGGTACTTCAGGTCGCGCGATACCCGTCAGGGGCGATGACATCGACACCGACCGCATCATCCCGGCGCGGTTTTTGCGCTGCGTTTCTTTCGATGGACTCGGTGAGCACGCCTTCGAGGATGACCGGAAGAACTTTTCCGATGGAAAGCATCCCTTTGACAGGGCTGAGTTCCAGGGAGCATCGATCCTGGTGGTCAACGGTAATTTCGGCTGCGGGTCTTCTCGGGAACACGCGCCGCAGAGCCTGATGCGCTGGGGTATCAAGGGGTTCATCGGTGTTTCATTCGCCGAGATTTTCTTCGGTAATTGCGTTGCCAACGGCCTGCCCTGTCTCACCCTGGAGGCCGCTGAGGTTGAGGAGATCCAGGCTCTCGTCGAGAGCGATCCCGGGTGCCTGCTGGAGCTCGATGTGAGCGAACGCAGGGTGAGGGTGGGCGAAAAAACCTACTCAGCCGGCCTTCGCGATGGTGTCCAGCGGGCATTCCTGGAGGGCCTCTGGGACTCCATCACCCTCCTGCTCGCGGATGCCGGGGATATCGACCGGGTAGCCGCGAGGCTGCTTCCTCTCAAAGAGAGGCCCTGAACCGCCAAGCTCTTTCTTGCTGATGTTCAGGCCGAGAGAGTATGCTCTCTGCCGCGGGGCATGTCTTTGAGCTCCCTGCGTCGGTTGGATCGTTCGCTTCTTTCTCGGCGAAGATGGGTCGACTTAGGTAAGACAGCGCGATGACAGACTTCTCTCAATACGCTCTACTGGCGATCATAGCCCTGGGCGGCTTTCTCTACGTAAGCCAGGTCCTCGCTATCGAGACGACCTCGATCCTCATCATCGCCTGCCTGGCCCTCGTTCCCGGTCTTCTCGGTGGTCCCGAGGATGTTTTCAGCGGTTTCGCCAACGAGGCGACGCTCACCATAGCGGCCATGTTCGTCCTCTCCCGGGCGTTGATCAGGACGGGGGCGCTCGAATTTCTCGCGATCCGGATGGGGCGCTCCTCCGGGGGAAGTCTGCCAAAGCTGCTGCTGCTCTCCGCCCTGGTGGTGGTTCCCAGCAGCGCCTTTTTGAACAATACCCCGATCGTCATCATGATGGTTCCGATCATGCTGTCGCTCTGCAGGCAGTTCGACATCAAGCCTTCGAAGGTGCTCATCCCCCTGAGCTTCTTCTCGATTCTCGGCGGCACCTGCACCCTGATGGGAACCAGCACGAATATCCTGGTGAACAGTCTCTATCGCCAGTACGCGGCGGAAACTCCCGGTTTCGAGGAGTTTGAAAACGGCTTCAGCCTTTTTTCATTCTCCCAGATGGGACTGATCTATCTCGGCATCGGAGTGGCCTTTATCCTTCTTTTTTCCAGGAGACTTCTGCCCGAGCGCTCGTCCATTTCGGGTATGGCCCATCCCGAGCGCAAGGCGGCCTTCGTTACGGAGGTGATCGTGCCGGAGGGCTCGCCGCTGCTCAAGCGCCGCATCGACGAGGTTTTCAAGGACTCCGAGCTTGCCCTTCTCGAGGTGGTTCGAGGCGAGGAGATCATACTCCCGGCACGCGCGGGGGAGCTTGGACTCCAGGTGGGGGATGCCCTGATCATCGAGGGACGTCCACAGGAGATAGATTCCTTTCTCACGAAGTCGCACGCCCATCTCGCGGAGGTGATCGAGGACGACACACGGGTGCCGATGAAGACGATCGAGATGAAGCTCGCGGAGGCTGTCGTCCTGCCGGATTCTCCGTTCGAAGGTCGGACCGGCCGCGGCCTGAGGCTCAACGCCCACTATGGAGTCAAGGTGATGGCCGTACAGCGCCACGGCCGCCAGCATCTCTACCATATCCGCCGCATGCGGGTTCATGCGGGCGATGTCCTGCTCATCCAGGCCGATGATGCGGGTCTCAATGAATTGCGTGAGAGCGAGGCCGTGCTCGTTGTCGAGGAGGTCGACCAGACCCGCGTCAATAAGCGCAAGGCGCCGCTGGTGATGCTGACTCTCCTGGGGGTCGTCGCCGCGGCCACCTTGACTTCCGGTATCTCGGGCGCGCCTTCCCTTGCGCACCTGGCCATCATGGGGGTGGCGCTGGTGCTTGTAACCCGTTGCATCCGTGTCGACGAGGCGCTTCGATCTCTTGATACGACGGTGCTGCTGCTGTTGGCGGCGGCCATTCCGCTGGCCGGAGCGATTCACCATACAGGGCTGGACTCACTCGCGGTGGAGGGGATCCTCGGGCTGGTGGGTGGGGGGGAGGTCAACCCGTATATCTTCCTGTCCGCCTTTTACCTGCTGACCTCGGTCCTGACGACCTTCCTTTCCAACAGCGCCGTGGCGGTTCTTCTTTTCCCCATCGCCATGGGGCTGGCCCAGCAGACGGGCATCAACCATGAGGCTCTCCTCGTGGCTATCTGTTTTGGAGCCAGCGCGAGCTTCGCCTCTCCCCTGGGCTACCAGACGAACCTGATCGTCATGGGGCCGGGAGGCTATAATTTCCGCGACTATCTCAAGATCGGGCTGCCGCTCAATCTCCTGATGTGGATCGCGGCGACGGTATTCATACCGATTTTCTGGCCGCTGAAGGCTGCGGCGGGATAAAACGCCGGAGCTGTCAGCGGTGCCGGTCGCGAGCTCTATCCCTATTCGGCGCAGTCGCTGCTGGTGCAGTCTCCGAGGTTGTCCTCTGTCGGATCGACGCCGCACTCGAGGAATCCGGGCGGCTGGGGCGCCGGTCCGGCCCGGAAGAGGTGGTTCAAGAGGCTCACTCCATCGGTCAGGTTCATGAAGCCGTTGTCGTCGATGTCCGTAGAGTCAAGGCACCTGGGTTCGTTTCCCTGCTGGAACAGGTAGAGCAGCAGGGCGACGGCATCGGTGAGGTTGACGAAGCCGTTGTCATCCACATCGCCCCTGAGGAAGAGGTCCCCGGCTCCCGGTCCGGGTCCGCCCTCGCCGCTGGGAATCCGGATGAGTGTCGGTATGAAGGTCAGGTCGCTGCTGCCCAGGGTGGCGTTGTGAATGCTGAAGGCGATGATGTTATTGCCCTCTACCAGGAGGTCCCTGGCGATGGAGATCTCGACGGGGTTGTCGATGACCGGTTCACCTGTCGGGTTGGCGGTGATAGCCGTGGTGTCGTTGTTGACCTCTCCATCGGCGACGTTGAAGCGGCCGATCTCTTCACCATTGACGTAGGCTACAAATCCATCGTCGATGGCGCAGGAAAGGACGAGAGATTCGATCGTGACGAGCTCCATCTCAACCACCTTCCTGGCGTAGACCACGACATAGTTGCCGCTCATGTCGTCGAGTTCCGTCGCATCGTCGCCATCTCCGTAGCCGATCCCTGTCGGTCCGACCTCCCATTCGAAATCATCGAAGTCCTCTTCGAGCCAGTCGGGGTCCGGACCGCCCGCGGCGCCGGTGAGGTAGTTCCATTCATCGCCCGGCGCCACCAGGGTGTCCTCCTCGTTGAAGATGATCAGCGTGCACTCGAGCGGCTCACATTCCGCGCAGGCGGCGGCGGGATCGACCGCCACCATGGCGTAGGTGATCTCGCCGAAGATCGGGTTGTCGTCGACGTACAATTCCTGGTCGCCGCCGATGTCTTCTTCAATCATCTCGCCGTTGCGCCATACCTGGATAGCCTCGTAGCCGCCCTCCCGGTTGGTCCAGTTGAGCATGATCTCCCCGGTGATTCCATCCTGAGAGCAGGCCATGCCGACGGGGCATTGCCCCCCGTTCTCGGGATTGGCTACCGCCTCGATCCTCAGGTGGAGGTCGCTGCTGCTGTGGGTGGTGTTGTGCATCTGGATCGCCAGGATGTTTTCGCCTTCTTCAAGGGA
>JAKUSY010000240.1 GCA_022451445.1 Planctomycetota bacterium | reverse complement strand
GTTAATATGGCAAGAGCGCGCGGAGTACTATTCATCTGAATTCTCCTGGAGTTATTACCAACCACAACCACCGTAACTGTGAGGGGAGGAGTCCTTCAAGGTATTTCCATCGCGCGTGGCTGAAAAGCTCGGAGTTGGGGCCGATATAACCACTTTCCCGCTTCGTGAGAGGGTTTGCCGCCTCGTTTTTTGCTTCGCGTTTTCACGACATCCTGTTCGAGCCAGGTTGAGTTGGGGGTATCATTCAGGCGGGAGGATCGCGAATGTCAAAGATCATCGTTTCGGGAGCCGGCGGACTGGTGGGCTCCGAGTTGCTGCCGCTCCTGGAGTCCGCAGGGCATGAGGTGGCGAGGCTCGTGCGCAAACACTCTGACGTTGGCGGTGGCGACATGTGGTCGAGACGGGATCTCGTTCCCTGGGATCCGGTGGAGGGCGAGCTCGATGCCGCGGCCCTCGACGGCGCCGGGGCGGTTGTCCACCTTGCCGGAGAGAACGTAGCGGCGAGGTGGAACGCCCTGCGCAAGGAGAGGATTCGCCAGAGCCGGATCGATGGAACAAAGCTCCTGTGCGAGAAGCTGGCTGAGATGTCCAGGCCGCCGAAGGTGCTCGTCTGCGCCTCGGCGATCGGCTATTACGGCGATCGGGGAGATGAGACTCTCACCGAGGATTCTCCCGCCGGTGAGGGATTTCTTCCCGATGTCTGCCGCGAATGGGAGGCGGCGACCGCCGCCGCCGCAGATGCCGGCATCCGCGTTATCAGGTTGCGTATCGGCATCGTCCTCAGCCCGAAGGGGGGAGCGCTCAAAAAGATGCTTGGGCCGTTTAAAATGGGCGTCGGCGGCAAGGTAGGCCATGGCGATCAATATATGAGCTGGATCTCCATCGACGATCTCGCCGCGGTGATCGTTCACTGCATCGAGGACGAATCCATCAGCGGTGCGGTCAATGCCGTGGCCCCCGGAGCGGTCATCAACAAGGTCTTCACGAAGACGCTCGGCAGGGTGCTGCGCCGGCCGACGATGTTTCCCCTGCCGGCCTTCGCGGCGCGGGCGGTTTTCGGCGAGATGGCCGAGGCGCTTCTGCTGTGCAGCGCCAGGGTTGTTCCCAGGGTCCTGGTTGAGAGCGGGTTTGAGTTTGCCCACACGGAGCTCAAGGATGCCTTGCGCCATCTGCTCGGGAAGCCGGGCTCTCAGCCCTGATCCCGCTCCCCGAGGGCCCTGCCGATGAATCGTTCGTGTGGCGCCAGGCGCAGGTCGGCGCGGACCGAATCCATGACCAGGCCATCGGAGTCGATGAGATAGGTGACCCTCGCGGTGTAGAGTCCGAAGGGGCCGATGGCTTCGTAGGCGCGCGCCACCTCGCGCCTGGGGTCAACGAGCAGGCGAAAGGGGAGACCATGATGCTCCCGAAACCGCCCGTGCTTTTCGCCCTTCTCCGAGTTGATCCCGATGACTCGCAGCCCCGCCGCCTCGATACGCTCATGGGAGTCCCGTACCATGCAGGCCTGCCGGGTACAGACCGAGGTGAAGTCCTTGGGGTAGAAGTAGAGAATGATCGAGCCCTTCTCGAGCAGCTCGGAGAGCTTGACCCGCTCACCGTCCTGGTCGGCCAGCTCAAAGCCGGGCGCCTTGTCACCCTTGCGCAGCATCCGGAGAATTCCCCTGGTTGTCGTTCAGCAGTGGCGGTGTCGGGTAGAGTAGCTCGAAAGGCTGGGGGTCGAGGTAGACCTGGGCGGCGAGATAGTCAACCGAGTGTTTTTTCACCAGGAGGCGGAAATCATCGAGCACCCTGCTCAGGCTACAATCGCCATCGCAAAACAGCCCGATTTTTCTTTCCAGTTCACGGTATTCTGCTTCCTGGACCCGGTCCTGCAGGTAGCCCTGCATATGCGACAAGGCGTCAGCGTGTCGTGCGGGGCCTGCCTTTTTTCTGAAGGCCTCCATCGTCAGGCGCCGGTAGGAATCCTCCACCTCCGCGGGGTCGCCGCCGCCGGCGGCCACGAGCCTGCCGAGCTCAGAGTGGAGCTCGGGGGACTGGGCCATCAGCAGGAGCTCCTGCCGGGTGTGATGGCCAATGAGGTTGTCGATGGTCCACTCCCCGTCAAAGAGATCGCGCAGCCTCCTGTAGGCCAGCACCCGCTGGAGAAAAACCTCACGAGCGTCATCATCCACGAGTCCGGTCTCCTCGACGAGCGGAAGCAGCTCGCAGAGTCCGCTGAGCGCGGCGGCGAAGAGGCCGTCGCCGGTCTCGGTGTCGTCGATCGGAACGCTTCCAAGGCCGCAGCTCGGTGAGCGCGACTTCAGCACGTAGCCGCAGATTCCGGCCGCGTCGAGCTCTTGAACCTTCGCCTCGGCGTAGCTTCGCATGGCGGCGGTGAGATCGGTTCCGCTCTCGCTGGCGACCAGGCGCAGGTCATCGCCGCGGCGCGCCAGCTCGATGGGTTCGCGCGGCACCCCTAGGCCGATGTCCACCTCGGGACAGACCGGCCTGAGCTCCACGGCCCGCGTCAGCGGGCCGGAGATGAAGCCATCGCGCTTGTGGCCTCCATCGTGGCGCACCTCTTCGCCGAGCAGGCAGGCCGAAACACCGACAAGCGCCCTTCCTGTAGTGGGTGCACCCATGCCTCCTACCTGTCCTTTCCAGGTACGCGGTTTACCGTGCCGTGCAGCTCGCCGCGCAGCATCGTTCCATCCGCTGCCTTCAGCCTGTAGCGAAACGAGATGTTGGTGGCGGGCCCGAAGTCCCTGATGTCGATCGAGACGGTACGCTTGTCCGGCAGCACCTTTACAGCCGTGATCGGCAGCTTCGTTTTCTTGCGTTTTTGCTCCCGCGGCGTCGCCTTGGGAATGTCGTACCATTGGCCGCTCCAGCGGCTCAATTCGTCGGAGTATTCGACGTCAAGATCGCAGCCGAAGCTGATGTCGAGGCCCCCGGGGCGTGTCTTCCAGCCGGTGGGCATGCGCAGCGGCCTGCCGGTATAGCGGACCCGGTAGAAGCCGCCATCGCGCACCGCGTTGGTGTCGTAGCCCCGCAGGCCGCAGAGGTAGAGCTGTCCGTCACCTGGGTGGAAGCGGCTTCGCATGATGCCGCTCTCGAAGCGAAGCGGGAATTTCGTCACCAGGCCCTGCAGCTGTCCCTCGACCTCATCGAGCAGTATCCGGTAGAGGGCGCAGTGGCCGTAGGAGGTATGCAGCAGGGCTCCCTTCATGGGCCCCCAGGCTTCGCTCGTCACCCAGGTCTGGCCACCGGCGGAGCGGTCGAAGTCATGTGGCAGCCAGCAGATCGGATCGACCACCCATTTGTAGCCGTTGGGCGTCATGGTCGGCTCGAAGCCGTAGTAGCCGCCCTTCTTGAGCTCGTAGATCGGCGTCTGGGGGATGCCGTTACCCTCGTTGTCGCCGATCGTCATGCGGCCATCGGGCCCGAGGCTCATGCCGTTGGTCTCGCGGAAGCCGCGCGCGAAGACCTCGAGCTTCGAGCCGTCGGGGGACACCTTCATGACGCAGCAATTCTCGCCGCGTTTCGATTTGATGTAGTGGCCGGAGCGGCAGTAGTAGAAGTTGCCTTCGCTGTCGGTGTGGAGATCCATGACGAACTCGTGGCGCTGCAGGGTGAGGCCGGCATCGTTGTTAAAGTTCTCGTAGTAATCGGCCTCGCCGTCGCCGTTGAGGTCGTGCAGGCAGGTGAGCTGGTCGCGCCCGACGGTATAGACCTTGCCCTTGAAGACCCTGATCCCCAGCGGCATCTGGAGCCCGGTGGCGTAGCGCCGCCAGCGCAGCTCCTCGAGCTTCCCGTCGATTCCCGAGACGATCCAGACGTCCCCATCCCAGGTGGTGAGCGCGGCGCGGCCGTCGTCGAAGAAGTCCACGGCCGAGAAGCGCAGCCAGGAGCCCCAGGGGTTGCTGTCGGGGGCGGTGAGGATGTCGAGGGAGTAGGCGCCGGTGTCCTCTCCGCGCCTGCCGCTGGTGGTGAGCACCTTGTTCCAGAGTCCGGGCGAGCCCCGGGTAAGGGTCTCGAGGTCGATGGTTTCTTTTTTCCCGGGGGGAGCGTCGTTGCCGCGCGCGAGCGTCACCTGGAAGCTGAGACGGCCCGGGCGAGCGGGGATGGCGACGGACAGGAGGCCATCCTTCTTCGCCAGCCTAACGCCCTCGGAGTTCCCGGAGATATAGGCCCGGAGCTCGCCGTTTTTCTCCGAGGCCTTCGTCTCCTCGGCCAGCAGCACCGACAGGTCGCTCCTCGAGGGCCCCAGGGTGAAGTTTCGCGTGAAGAAGGCGGTGCCGTCGACGAGGCCCGCCGCGGGCATCTCGAGCACCTCGCAGTCGCCGACGGTATAGCTCACGATGACGCGGCGCCCGTGCAGGTAGACCCCGCGGTACTTCGCGAGCTCCCGGGGCAGGGGACCCTCGCGCGGGTCGCGCGGATCTTCCCAGGAGCCGTCGCTCGACCAGCCTGGGCGCCTGGTCGTGGTGAACTGCATCTTTCCGGCCGGGGTCGGACCCATGCTCTTGGTGGCGCCGTCGTAGGCGAGGAAGCCGCCGCTCCAGGCGCCGGCCACCCGCATCAGCTCGGTGTCGTAGGCGATGTTGAGCCGGCGCGCGGCATCGAGGCTCACCACCCTGGCGCGGAAGACGTAGTTCCTGGTGTCGGCGAGCTGGATGGTGTCCTCGAGCTTGCCCTCGCTGACGTCCATCGCGAAGCTGAGGCAGGGACCGTAGTCGGCCTTTTCCCACTTGCTCGCGGCGCTGAGCGTCGGGAGGGTTCCGCAGGCGAGGGCCAGCAGGCAGGCGATGGTCAGCGACCGGTATCGAAGCATGGTGGGGGGCTCCGTCGGTACAGGATGGCCTTTTAACCTGAACAGGTTAGCTTCTCGGGGCCGGGGAAACCACATCCGGCTTTGGGGTCGTGCCCGGGAACCAGCCGGTCTCGTGCGGGGTAAGTTCTTGACAGCCTGAGGCCTTGAGGGAGATGGTATGTGTTCCCGAGAGGGAAGAAGAGAAGATGCGCCACCTTAGCTCAGTTGGCAGAGCGGTTCATTCGTAATGAACAGGTCGCCGGTTCGACTCCGGCAGGTGGCTCCATGAGGCCCGCTTGTCGTCCAGGGCGAGCGGGCCTTTTATTGTTCCGGGCTTCCAGCGGCCCTAGCGCAGGAGCTTCGCGGCGTAGTCGCGGATGTTGCTCGAGGGGTCGTTGCCGGCGATCCAGTCGACGAGGTCGCGGGCGGCGTCATCGAAGCGCTCCCGGCGGGCGAGGCCGGCGAGGAGGTCCCGGCGAACGCGTTCGGAGGTTTCGCCAGGCAGCGACCGGCGCAGGAACCAGTCATCGGCCTCGTGCGGAAATTCCGCCAGGGTCTTTGCCGCCGC
>JAKUSY010000024.1 GCA_022451445.1 Planctomycetota bacterium | reverse complement strand
TTGTTTTTCAACTTCGACAAGGGGGGCTTCTAAATTATCCGCCCATCGCCCCGACTGGCACCCAGCAAGCAAAATAACCGCTCCCAGCATCAAGAAAGAGTTGCGCATCGTGATCCTCCTGAAGAATTAACCGCCACCCCCAACCTTTAAACTGCGCTCAGGCCTGGAAAACATGGTGACGCACCAAGCCCGTCTTCGGGAATTGTAAGGCCCATCGGCCTGAAGACACACAGTAATTATGCTCAATAACGCAAAGAGGCCCGCTGCCGCGAGCCTCTCAATATCCGGCGGAAATCCAACTCAGGCACCCTCAGCGCTCAGGGAGCGGGATTAAAGGCGCTCGAGGAATCCTCACTACCGGCATCCGAACCGTCGCCGGGCGCGGCTTCAGGCGCCGCGGCAGGCTCAGGGGCCACGACAGGTTCAGGCGCCGCGGCAGGCTCAGGAGCGGCTGCAGCAGCCTCAGGCGCCGCAGCAAACTCAGGAGCGGCTGCAGCAGCCTCAGGTGCCGCAGCAGGAGCCTCTTCCTGGGCATCCTTCTGAATCTGCTTCTTCATGAGACGGCCGACCTTGAACTTGACCGTGGTCTTGGCCGGTACGTCTACACGCTCTCCCGTCCTCGGATTGCGCGCCACTCGCCTGGCCTTCTCCTTCGGCTCAAAAACACCAAAGTCACGAAATTCCAAACGGTTACCTCTTGCGAGCTCGACGATGATCTCATCGAGGAACCCTTGTATCACCTCTTTAGCCAGAATCTGCTGAGCGCCAGTCTTTTCAGCGATTCGTTGGACCAGTTCACGCTTCGTAACTGTCTGCATTGAAGCCTCCTATGAGTCCGCCAACACCCCGGAGTTGATTATAAGTCGCCCAAACAACCTTCCAACTCCCTGCTTCTGGGAAGCAAAACCAGGCACTTCAAAGATAAACAACAAATGCGATCCTTTCAGAAGATCGCCAGCGAGTGCCGTATTTTCTTATCAGGGTAATAGTTATGATTCGAATCAGGATATAGCAAAAACTTACGCCCTGACAAGCCTGAAATCTCGATTTCCAGTCGTAAACATCCATCCTCAAAGGGTTTCCCAAACCAGGGCTTCGATCGCATTTTCGGCGCAAGCCTCAAGTAGTTGAGGCCGAAAGACGATAAATGATCAAGGAAAAGGGGTTCGGGCAGATAAATCGGATTGTGGCAGACCGTCACCCTCGGGAAACCAGGGCGAACAACGTACTGACCACAGCCATCCTTCTACCCGGACAGTTCACCCGGAATACAAACCCAGCGGAAATCGAAGGAGTAGCAGAGATGTTCGAATCACTTTCTACAGAACAACTTGAGTTCATCAAGGCAATTGAAAACTACAAGAACGAGAAGAAGAAGCTCTTTCTCTCGTGGTCAGAGGTCCTCAATATTCTCAAGAACCTCGGCTACCAGAAGGTCGCCGCGCGGCCGGAAAACCGCCAGGAAACCGCGTGCTCAGCGGACAAGCCCGCCAATGCGAGACCTGACCGTCTCGCCCGCAGCATCGAGGCCTGCAAGGCCGGTATGACGGCCAGAACCTCCAACTGAAAATCGAATCTTCAAAGAACCGGGCAAGGGAATATCCTTCCTTCCTTGCCCGGTTTTTTCATCCATCCGGATTCTCGATTCTCTTCCACCACTCCTTCTCGAGATCCTCGGTAGAACGCCCATAGACGCGCTCAAAGGCCGTCGCCGCCGAATGTTCTTCGGCTATTGCCCTCAACAGAAGCCGCAGACGAAAGGGCTTGTACTTCTCGACGAGAAACTCCACAAAGCCAAGACCCTGGAGATAGACCCATCTCGCCAGCTCGACATCATCTATCTTTCCAAGACGCGAGGGCATCTTCTTGAGCGGTATCCTGGCCTCTCGCGATTCTTTCAGGCGGGCGTAAACCGCATCCTTCTGGTAGGAGGCCTCGAAGTACTGGGCGATCCCTTCATTCAGCCACATCGGACATTCGGCGGACAGACCCAGCACCAGCAGGTGCGCATATTCGTGGCGCACCACCTTCAGGAGCTTTCGGAAGGCGGGATCCTTCTCATCTGACTTCACGGGAACCGGCAGCTTGATCTGCCCATCGTAAAACCCTCCCACCCAGTGCTGCGAACCTGTCGCCTCGTAGAATCGTCCCTGGGAATAAAGCACCACGGTCACCTTGGAGCTCGGCCACGCCCCCAGGGCCTTGCCGAGCTCCGAATAGGCCCTCTCCAATTCGACCTGCAGGCGCGTGGCCAGCTTGCCGGGGATCTTCGGATCCACCCTGAGCTTGAAATGCTTGATCTCAACGGAAGGAAAGCTGCTCAGAACCCCCGCCTCGGACTTCAACCGCTTGACGAGAAAGGCTCATTCGTCATCGGCCGGATCTAACCGCAGGGACACGGAGAGACGGTCGATGGCCTCCTTCGTCAATCCCTTGCGGTAATCGAGCAGCCCCAGGAGCTTGTGGGTGGGAGCGTAATCCCCGCGGGCGCCCAATGAGGCCAGCAGGTACGTTCGAGCCTCGCCATCTTCACGGCGCATGAAAAAGAGGTAACCGAGACCGAAGTTAGCGTAGTAATCCTCGCTGATTCCAATGGCCTTGCGGAAGGTCTCTTCTGCCATCCCACCCTCGGATTCGCTGAGGTACTCAAAACCGAGACCGGCGAGAGCGTGTGCGAGATCACCCTTGATGGGATCCCTGTCCGTTTCAGGGGCGCTGGCGAGGGCTTTTTCAAAAGCCTCGATCGCCTGGAAATAGCGGCCGGCTCCGTAATGCCTGGCGCCCTCCCGGCGCAATTCCTCATGGTCAGCGGCGACTCCCTGGACCGCGTGAGGCAGGCATAAAATAAAGCCTAACGTGAGAACTGCCCCGAAAGACCCCGGCTTCCCCAGGCCCGCGAAGATGACCAATAGGCGACTCATACTGACCAGTTAAGTCAGCATGGAATGGGTTGTCACCTCAGCAATGTCCCCCTGCCCTCTTCCCTATCCCCCCCGGAACAGATAAAAGTAGGCTTGAGCGGACCGATTCAAAACCCCTGCATGCGCTGGAACGACAATGGCCGGGAAAAAAGACAGGAAAGCCAGGAAGCCGACGGGAGCTGCAAGTGTCGAGAGCCGGCGCATCGACTGGATCAGGAAGCTCCTGGAATCGCATCCCCGGGGCGGACTCTCTCTCGGCATCGGTGACGACGCGGCAGTCTGGAAGCCCCGGCAGGGATACCGAACGGTTCTCACTGTTGACACCCAGAGCGAGGGGACCCATTTCATGCCGGGCTGGCTCAGCCCTGGAGAAATCGGCAGGCGGGCGGTCAGCTCGAGCATCAGCGATCTTGCCGCGATGAACGCCCGCCCGGCGCTGGTCCTCGTCTCGCTCCTGCTGGAGAGAGGGCGAAGCGAAGACTTTTTCAGAAAGCTCTACAGGGGAATCGACAAAGCCTGCAGAGACTACGGAGCCCTCATCGCTGGCGGCAATATCAGCCGCGGCCCCCTCTCCATCACCATCACCTGCATTGGAGAGGCTCGGAAGAAAGATCTGACCGGAAGAAACGGCATGGAAAATGGTGACGAAATCTGGGTCACGGGCAATCCCGGTCTCGCCCGCCTCGGCCTGCTCCACCTGCAGGATCGGCTCTTCGGCCGATCCCCCTCTCCCGGAGCCCGGCGGGCCATTTCGGCATTCAAAAATCCCCGGGCCCGGACCGGGGAAGCCGCCGTCTTCGGCCGATCCTGGCGCCCCAATGCGGCCATCGATCTCAGCGATGGTCTTCACAAGGATCTCCTGCACCTGCTGGAATCGAATACAAAAAAGGGCCTGTCGGCAAATGGCATCGTGCTGGATAAAAAGGCCATCGAATCCCTCGAGCCATTAGGAAAGCTCTGCGCAGAAGCCGGTCTCTCACCCTGCCGGGCCTCCCTGGAAGGAGGCGAAGACTACGAACTCCTCCTGGCAATTCCACCAGGCCGGGCAACGGCGGCACGAGTGCGTGCCTTCAGAGAGAAATTCGACGTGCCGATCACGCGAATAGGCACCGTGACATCGAAAAAGCCCGGCGTGTGGCTGAAAACCCATTCATCGGGTACTCTTACGCGGTTGAGGGCAGACGGCTTTGAACACTTCTGAATGGAGCGAAAATGCGCTTTTCCGTGGTGTTCTGGCGTTTTCCTTGTCCGTCCCTCTTACCCGGAGATTTTTTGATAAAAAACTCTCCGGGGCAGCTTTTTCCGGTAATGGCCGGCATGTTCCGATTCGGCCGCAATTGGCCGATCCAGCCGGAATTTGGTAGGGAAAAAGTCATCTGATTGACGATGAACAATTCACTGGAGACCCTCAGGTGGCTTGACTTTATGGGAAGACGGCCACAAAATAGGTGTTTAGTCTCCGTTTGAAAATGACCGTACGTAAGGAAGCAAGTTTGGCGCAAAAAAACCAGGGAGGGTGTCCCCGGAGCGCTGGGAGAACTTTCAGATTGATCTCCTGGAATCAGCTAGGCCAAGCGAGTTTGACTGGTCCTGAAAAGACCTGGTCCTGATATAAGGAATTCTGCGGTTCTCAGTACCGCAGTCATCGGTTGATATGCTTAAGAAAGTACTCCTCTGTGTTGGAATGCTGAGTATCCTGGCGACCTCGGGTTGTATGACCACCGAGCCCACGATTTACAGCTGGCCGCATCATAAGCGCCGGATCCGCACCATTCTTGATGACCTCCACGAGTTCCACGTGGACTTCGACAGGGTTCTCTTCGACATGGAAGAATACCCCCGAGAGCTCGACTACTGATCTCTCGGCCCATTGAACCCATCTCAGGGTTTGATTGGTAAAATTGAAAAACGAGGAAAAGGCGGGAGCCCGGTTCTCCGGGTTCCCGTTCTTTTTTTGGGGTGACCGCGGGGACAGGGGCGGACAGAAGGCCGCTCAGCCCTGGCGGGACAGTATCAGTTCCGCCGCGCCGACGGGATCCAGCTCCCCCTCAACAGGCAGCCATTCGATATCCATCTTCCGGAACCAGGTCAGCTGGCGTTTGATGAAGTTCCGGGTGTTTTTCTGGATCGTCTCGATGACAGCCTCCCGGCTCTCTCCAGCCTCGAGCCCCTCCCTGATCTCCCGCAGGCCGATGCATTGTGAGGCGCTGCGCCCTGGCGGCGGCTCCCGGCTGATGAGTCCTTCGCATTCCTCGAAGAGTCCCTGCTCGACCATCGCCAGGACCCTCTCATTCGCACGGGCATAGAGGGCCTCCCGGTCCCAGCCGAGACCGAAGAGAACGGCATCACGCCGCGGCCTCGGGGCCGCGGACCACTCCCAGGAATCTCCGAGGGGCCGGCCGGAGATCTCGAAAAATTCGAGCGCCCTGACGATCCGCCGTTCATCTGTCGGAAGCAGCTTCGCCGCGGCAACCGGGTCGACCTCCACCAGGCGCTCATACAGACCTTCCGGTCCGCTCCTGCGAGCCTCTTCTTTGAGTCGTTGCCTGAGCTCCCAATTCGCCCCGGGACCATCGACGAGGCCATTGAGGAACCCCTTGAGGTACAGACCGGTCCCCCCGTATATCACCATGGACCGCCCGGCGGCGGCCTCCGCCTCGAGCGCATCCTCGAGCAATGGTAGATACTCTCCAACGCTGAACTCCTCCTCGGGGTCAACCAGGTCGATGAGGTGGTAGAGACGCCTCTCCCTGCGCTCCCGGGGCGGCTTGGCGGTAACGATATCCATCCCGCGGTAGACCTTCATGGAATCCATGCAGGCGATGGAAGCCCCCATGCGGCCGGCCAACTCGAAGGCGACGCTTCCCTTGCCGCTAGCTGTGGGGCCCGTCAGGATAATCTGAACCATTGCGACAGGAATGAAACTCCCCTGCCAAGCTACCGTCAAGCGGATTCATCGGCTGAAGACGCGGCAAAATCGACCTTGAGTTCGGTCGTTTCAACCGCGGTGCGAATGACCCGGTCGAGGGCCGCGACCTGCTCCTCCTCGCATCGTGGCTGAACGACAAAGAACTGGCACAGCTCCTCGCTGAGCTTTCCGAGAGACTCCAGGGCCCCCACCACTCTCGCACCGTCCATCATCTTGAAGGGCTCATCCAGGAACATGAACTGCTTCTGCCGGGTGTGTGCGGTGATGTGCGCCTGAGAAAGAGCCAGGCGCAAGCCGAGCATGAGGGCCTCGTTGGTACCCCCGCTGAGCTCAACCGCGGAGATGAAATCACTGCGTTCATCGGCGAAGACCTGGATCTTGAGGTCGGGATCCAGCTTGACATCCCTGTACCTGCCCTCGGTCAACCTTGGAAGGATGCACTTCAGATAACGGCTCAGCGTCGGCCCGACCTTCTCCCGGGTCGTCGCGCTGCAGAGCTGCAGCAGCTCACATGCGGTACGCCTGTCATCAATTTCCCGGCGAATCTTCAGGGCCGCGCTCTCGAACTCGGCGACCTTCTCCTCGAGGGTCTCCTTCTTGGCGAGCTGTCCCTCCGCCTCCCGAAGCTCGTTGCTTATCCTGTCACGTGAGCTCTGGGCTTTTTTCAAGGCCGCCTCGCTGTCCTTGAGCTTCCTGGCACAGCCCTGGGTGAGACTCTTGATACGTTTGCGGCAGGTGTTTTCGTTTTCCGCCTGCTGACGAAGCAGGTCGGTGTAATCGCCCGGTCCGGCCTCGGGGTCCAGCCCCAGCAACGCCGAGTACCTGCCCCGGAACTCCTCGAGGCGCTTCGCCGCGGCGCCGGTGGCGATCTCCCCGGCGGCCTCGACATAATCGCGCGGTGCCCCCGAATCTTTGAGCTCTTCGAGCCGCAAATAGTCCCTGATCCGGCTCTTGGTATCCTGGATCTTTTTGTTCAGCTCGGAGATGATCTTCGCGAGATCTGAGCGGCGGGACTGGAATCCCCTGTAGCTGACGTATTTGAGCGAAAGAAAAAGCAGCGCCAGGAGACCGACTCCTCCGCAGCCAAGGCTCACATAATGCGAAGGGATTTCCCCGAGGAGATTCTCCAGCGATTCGATTTTCACGGCAAAAGCCACCGCCAGTCCCGCGAAGAGCAGGAAGAGAGCTCCGCCGGCCAGCTGCCCTCTCAAGCGGCCCTTGAGCACGGCGGCCAGGCGCATCCTCTCCTGCTCCTGGGCGGTCAACCTCGTCTTCAGAGAGTTTTCATCGCCTCCATAGAGTTCCGACTCCAGCGTCTCCCGCGCCTCGACAAAGCTCCCCCTGAGCTGTCTGTAGGCATCGAGAAATTTGTTCGCCTGCTCGAGCGCGCCGCTGATCTTCCCCGTCTCCTCGGCCAATTCCGTATCATCGAGTTCTCCATCGATACAGCGTGACTGCAGGCTCCTGTAATCATCGAGAAGCCCGGCGACTCCATCTTCGAGCTGGGACCCCCTGGCGGAAGCCAGCTCCACGAAGCGTTGCTCCCTCCCGTTTCCAGAGCCGATGAGACTGCCGTAGGCTTCCCGCGACCTCGAATTTTCCTCGACGGTTTCCTTCATGTTGACGTAGTCGTAAACGGCCTTCTCCTCCTCTTCACGAAGCTCCGGAAGCCGTTCAACTGTCCGGGCGAAATGTTCGATCTGCTTCAGGTTGCGACCGATGTCTTTCTGGTAGTGTCCGAACTCTCTCTCGAGCTGTTCTACCTCGGTCTTGATCTTCTCGATCGCGCTGTCCATCTGGCGAACACCGGTCATCCTCTCGAGAAACTCGCGTTGAGAATCATCGACCAGCCGGCTCCCGTACTGGTCATGGTAGAAGGCGTGCTGAAACTCGAAGAAATCAAAACCGACCTGCGCCTGGATGAACGAGGTCACCTCTATGTTTCCACGGGCGACCTCCTGCTTGCCGGGCAGCTCCAGGATCTTCGCGTAATTCGTTCCAAAGCGATCGATCTCCCTGTAGATACGGAGATTCCTTCTCCCATGTTCCTGGTCGAGAAGGACAAAATCGATCTCGACCCTCATGTATTCACTCCCCCAGTGGATCAGGCTCTCGAGGGGACAATCTTTCGACATTTTCGTGCGACCGAAAAACGCGAAGAGGAGCGCCTCTCCTATCGTACTCTTGCCGGATTCATTGGGACCGATGATGCCGATGACTCCCGCCTCCGGGAGATCCAGGAGATTCAGCCGGGAGAACTTCATGAAATTCTCGGCTTTGATGGAGCGAATGATCATCCGTCGAGTCCCTCGCCCCCATCGTCCTGCCGGGCATTGTCCTGCTCGGGATCTTCACTGAGGCCCAGGGCGATCGAGAGACGGTCCCTGGCGATCTCAAAGCCTCTCGACAGGCGGTCGAGCTGATCCTGGCCGCCCGAGCTCTCCAGGCCGCGGGAACGATTCTTATAAACCCGCTCCAATTCCTCCACCGGCCCCCGCATGCAGATTCCACTGAAGAGCGGCACGGAGGCGGCGGATTCCGGCCCGGCCGGCTGGGCGGGCTCTTCCCGGTCACCGGGAATTGGATTGAGCGGGTCATCTGGCAGCATCGAAATCTCTACGCGCCTCTCTGTTATATCGACCGGATGGCATTGAACGTCAACCCTCGGCCACTCTATCTATACCGAAAAAGACATCATGCCCCGAACGATTCTTCCAGACAGGCAAAATCCCGTTTTCCCCGAATATTTTCTGTCCCGAAATCCTCGATCTCCAATCCATGCGATTCAGCCCCCAGGGGGACCCAAACCGATTCCTGGCCTGGAATTGTCACTGCTCATTATCGGCACAGGCGCCGCCGAGAGAAGCCAGCCGCCCGGCCCAGGCGTCGCGCGAAGAGCTGCACCGAAGCAGGCGACCATCGCCCGGGCCCTCCCCTTCCCGCTCCACCCCGGCAAAGGACAGCTCCAGGAGCAATCTGTCAGCCGGCAGGAGGGACTCGACCCGATCCGCCCACTCAACGACCAGGACAGCCCTCGACGAGAGGGCCTCCTGAAAGCCGAGCTCATCAAGCTCGCAAGGACTCCCGAGCCGGTAGGCATCATAGTGACGAATCGGCACCCGCCCCTGGTATACCTGCTCGAGAACGTAGGTCGGACTGTTCACCCTCGCATAATCCGCGCAGCCCGCTCCGCAGACCAGCCCCCTGGTGAAGGTCGTCTTGCCCGACCCCAGATCACCGACCAGGGCGAAAACCTCACCTCCAGAGAGACTCTCTCCAAGCTGGCGGGCAACCTCGAAGGTTTCCTCAGCGCTCCCTGTCAATCTTTCAACACATTCCATCTGGGCGGTCCCAATCTCCCCTCTCGTCCCCCGCCGATACGCCACAGCACGTGGCAAAACGGGCTCAGCCGCTTGCGGCAGGCCTCGGGCTAGGCTCCCAGTCCACCCTGGGACAGTCACCCCACAGCAACTCGAGGTCATAATACTTCCTGCTCTCCTCGAGGAAGAGATGGACGACTATCTGATCCAGATCGAGCAGAACCCAGCGCCCCTCACGAGCATGATGCCCCTCTTTGTGAAAGTTTTCGTTACGGTCATCTACAATACCGGCGACTCGAAGCTCCTTGCTGAGATCCGCCGCCGCGGTAAGCAAATGACGTGAGGTCAACCCGGTCGCGATAACGAAATAGTCCGTGATCTGGATAGTATCGCCGACCTCGAATATCTCGATGTCTGAGAGCTTGTTCTCGTCAAGAATCTGGGCGCAGCGCCTGACCACGCCCCGCGAATCCGACCTGATGTCGATCAATACCAGCTCCATCGAGATAAGGTGTACAGAATTGAGTATAATACTAGAACGATGCCTGTCCTACGCGTAAGAAAAGGAAAGAATGAGGGGGAAGCCTTCGCCGTCTTTTCCCGCAAGGCGCCAACTGTTCTCGGCCGGAGTGAAGATGCCGAGATCTGCCTCGATGACAACCGCTGCTCGCGCAAACACGCCCAGGCCATCCTGGTATCGGGCAGCTGGCATATCGAGGATCTCGGCTCCTCCAACGGGACCCTGCTCGACGGCGAAAAGGTGGACAGGAGCCCGCTCCAGGATCAGTCGACCGTACAGATAGGCAACACCTTCCTGGTCTTCGAGGAAACCGAGAATCTTCCTCCCCCACGCCGGGAGGTCCACGGCTCCCGCCTCCTCGACACCCTCCGCGAGGAAGGTTGCGTCTTCGTCTACAACGCCTTCCAGGCGGCGCTCGACCGCCAGGTGCGAGTGGATCTCTTTGCCGAGGGGCAGGCTCCGGAGGGAGAGCTCCTCGACAGGATCCTGGCGGCCGTCGAATCGGCCTCGAAGCTGAAGCACGACCTTATCGATGCGGCCGTGTACCCGAATTTTTCAGACGGATCCAGGAGCTACCTGGTTCACCGCTCGCGTCGCGGGACCCCGCTCGAAGCCGAGTTCGACAGCCTCCTGGCGGAGCCACTCGATACCAGGCTCGGCCTGGTCCGCCAGCTGCTGAGCATAACCCTCACCAGGTGTGAGTTCCCCGGGATCTGCTACCCCCTGAGCCTCGCGCAGCTTCAAATCCAACCCGGAGGGGGCGGCGGGCGGACCCTCTCCTGCGCGGCTCTCGAGCTGCCGACCCTGGTAAGCATCCACGACAACGCCCTCCACCATCTGGGAGCCTATACCGACTACCTGCCCCCGGAGCTCACCACCGGCGAAAACGGCGAGGCGCCGGCGCTGGACAAGGCGCTGGCCTATTCCGCCGCGGCTCTCGCCTACTACCTCCTCACCGGCACCCCGGCGATGGGAGAGGGAGAGACCGCGGAGATTCTCGAGAAGCACCGCGAGCTCAAGCCCGCCCCGGCTAACCTCATCGAAGCGGATATTCCCGAGAATCTCTCCGACCTGCTGAGTGAGATGCTTGAGAAGGATCCCGCGGCGAGACCGAGCACCGCGGATCGTCTCGACCCGGTGCTGTCGAGTATCCGGGACGCCGCGGAGGAGGGCGAGCTCCACGGGGATCCCGAACCCGCGGACGTGCAGGCCGGGAGCGAAGCCGCCGAGCGGATCGATGCCTCTGGGCCCCTGCCCCCGCTCACCCAGCCGCGGCTGGATCTGAAAACCTCGGGCCCGCGTCCGCGTATGGAGAGCACGCCGGGGCCCCGCCCCAGCCTGCTGAAGAACCTTTTCAGCCTGCCGTTCTGGGCGGCCCTCTGGGCGGCCCTCTTCTGGGGCAGCTCAAAGGTCGCGGAGATCCTCTTCACAGCCTTCAACAGCTGAGCTCCGCGCTCAGTCGAGGAGCACGCACTTGCCGTCGTTCTGACCCGCGAGATCCCGGCAGAGCTTCTGCATGGTGTAGCCAGCCTGGGAGAACCCTATGGTGTGAATCCTCGCCTTTCGAAAACGGTTCTGGATCCTGGCTATCGTCAGAACTATTTCAGGCGCGATCTTCTGGTTCTTCTCATCCCTGGGCTCACCATCGGTCAACAGGTAGATGGTATCGATTTCGGGAATCCCGAAGATCCTCGTAACGGCGAGATCCGTTCGCGTGGCGCCGGAGGGCCTCAGGGCCCGAACCCAATCGTAGGCCTTCTGCTTGTTCGCCTTGGAGGCCTGGAGCAACGCCGGCGCCGCGGCGTGTTGAATGGGCTTGTCCCTCTCGGGAAGTGGAGGCGGCGCGGACCCGAAGAACCCGATCTGGTGGTTGAAGTTCATGATCCCGAAGCGAACGTGAGTCGGCAGACCGGCAAGCGTCTTCAACAGCTCGTGCTTGACGCGGGTAATCCTGGGGACCAGCTTCGACTTCGGCACCGGGGCCTTCTCGCTTCCGGAGGCTCCATCGGGCTTTACCACGACCGTCCTGCCCTTGCGGCCGGGCTCCTCGACAGGTCGCCGGGGCTTCTGGATCACGGTGTCGGGGATCTTCATGCTGTCGCTGACATCGATGATGAAGAGGACGCGGTCAGAATCCACTGTCACCGAAAAGAAGGTCGGCCTCTTGAAGAGGACCGTGCGGCTCTCGCCGGTATTTTTCGGGACCGGTTTCTTTCCGCCCTTTCTCCCCTTCCAGTAATTGCGCCAGTCCGCGGCGACCGGAAATTTGTACCCGGAAAGATCCTCGAGAGTTCGTTGCAGATCGAAGTAGATCCGATCGCGGGGCCTCCTCTCGCGACGCCCGAGCTCATCGATCAGCGCCTCCATCGACAGCTCAGGGCTGTCGAGGTCCCTGATCAACCGAATGGTCGCGAAGACGACCTCCTTGCGCGGATTCCGGAGCTCAGCATGGAGGGTTTTCATCGCCAGGGGATCATCTCTCCAGCGCTTCAACACAGCCAGGAGAACGATTTTCATTTTCGCGTTCCTGCCCCTCGACACCGCGCTGCAGACCTCCTTGCGCACATTAGCGGATTCGACGGCGACGAGCTTGCGGCCGGCCAGGCGGTCGAGGTCGTAGCTGTGACCACCGACGGCGTACTTGAGGATAAGCCTGTAGCCACGGACATCATCGGTATCCGCCAGCTCGCCAACCAGCCGCTGGGCTACCTCGAAATTTTTCGACAGGATGGCTTTGCGGAGCGCGCTCTCGGCCGACTTCCAGCCGCCCTCGGGCTCCTCCGCTCCCAGCGCAGACGGAAAAATCGCCGCCAATAGAAAAAACACGGCCAGGCAGGTCCGGGCGCCATCGGCGCTTCGAGGCGACAGGGCCCACCTCGTCAATCGAAGCTGAATAGCTCGGGCGATTCTCATTTCGATATTCTACCCCAGGAAATCGGCGATTCTATCCCGGGAACCTCCTGAAAAAGCGCCGGGGCGGGTTCCCGGCGATCACGCCGAGAGTATTTCACCTATGATCCCGGCTACCTTGCCGGGATTGGCCTTTCCCCGGGTCTCCTTCATCACCTGTCCGACGAGGAAATTAACCGAGTTTTTCTTGCCCGCCCGGACATCTTCGACCGGCCCCGGATGTTCAGCGAGCACCTTCTCCACCTGCTCGCGCAGCATGGAGTCATCGCTGATCTGCTCGAGCCCCAGCTCGCTGATGATCTCCGCCACCGACTTGTCGGTCTCCAGCATCGGCTCGAGAACATCCCTGGCCTTCTGAGAACTCACGATGCCATCGTCCACCGCCTTCACCAGGTCGACGAACCGCCCGGGCTCCAGTCCCAGCGAAGAGATTCCGACCTTGCGGGAATTGGCCTCCTCCTTCAGGGAGTTCAGGATCCAATTGGCCACCGAGCGCGCCTGGGGATAGATCTTCACACAGCTGTCGAAGAATACCGCCGCCTCGTGGTCCCGAACGAGGAGGTCGGCGGGATACTCTTCGAGCTCCAGCTCCCCCGTGTAACGCTGGAGACGGTCGATCGGCAGCTCGGGCAGCTCGGAACGTATTTCTTCCAGCTGCCCGGGGGCGAAGGTGACCGGGGTAAGATCCGGCTCCGGAAAATACCGGTAGTCGTGCTCCGCCTCTTTGCCGCGCATCGAGCGGGTCTCATCCCGGTCCGGATCGTAGAGCCTGGTCTCCTGCACCACCTCTTCACCGCGCTCCTTCAGCTCGATCTGCCTGGCGATCTCGTAATTGAGCGCCTTCTCGATAAAGTTGAAGGAGTTGAGGTTCTTGATCTCCGAGCGGGTCTCGAGATGTTCGGCTCCCTTCGGACGGATCGAAATGTTCACGTCACAGCGCAGCGACCCCTCCTCCATATTGCAATCCGAGACCCCGAGATAGAGCATGATGAGCCTGAGATTTCTCAGGAAGGCGCCGGCCTGCGCCGCCGAAGAGATGTCGGGCTCGGTCACGATCTCCAGCAGGGGAGTGCCTGCCCGGTTGAGGTCCACGAAGCTGACCGGGCGGCCCCCGACATGGGTATTCTTGCCGGCATCCTCTTCGAGGTGAATCCTCGTCAGCCGGACCCCGGCTCTCTCTCCCTCGAGAAAGAATTCGACCCGGCCGCCAAGGCCCAGCGGCTGGTCGTATTGGGAGATCTGGTAGCCCTTCGGCAGATCAGGGTAGTAGTAATTCTTGCGGTCGAACTTGGTGAACTCCCCCACCTCGCAACCACAGGCGAGTACCGCGCGCAGAGGCTGCTCGCTCGCCTGGCGGTTGGCGTAGGGCAGAGCGCCGGGCCAGCCGAGACATACGGGGCAGACATTGGTATTCGGCTCCGCTCCGAACCTGTTCTCGCAGCGGCAGAACATCTTCGTGCTGGTGTTCAGCTGGACATGCACCTCCAGGCCGCTCACCGCTTCATAGGCGGAGTTTTGCAGGGGATCGAGGTAGTTTTCGGCGCACATATCAGGCCCCGCCTCCGCCATCCCAGACATTCACCCCCGGCGCCCGCAGATGATGGTCGGTCTCGGACTGGAAAGCGTTGGCGATCCGCAACACCACGTCATCCTCCATCTGCCGGCCGTAAATCTGCATCCCGACGGGAAGGCCTTCACCGGACAGGCCACAGGGCATGCTGAGCGCGGGCAGGGAGGCTAGGTTGGCCGGAACGGTCAGCACATCAACCGCGTAGAGCTTCATGGGATCATCCATCCGCTCACCGATGGGAAACGCGGTGATCGGCGAGGTCGGACAGATCACCGCGTCCACCTCGCCAAGCGCCTTCTCGAAATCCTGCTGGATGAGCTTCCTCACCTTCAGGGCCTTGAGATAGAAGGCGTCGTAATATCCCGAGCTCAGGACGAAGGTGCCGATCATGATCCGCCTCTTCACCTCCGGGCCGAACCCCTCGGCTCTCGAGCTCTTATAGAGCTCGACGAGCTCCCCGGCATTCTTCGAGCGGTGCCCGAAATGAACACCATCGTAGCGCGCGAGATTGGAGCTCGCCTCAGCGGCAGAGACGAGAACGTAGGCCGGGTTGGCGTAGCGCGCATTGGGCAGGGAGACCTCCTTCACCTCGGCGCCGAGCCCCCGGAGCACCTCGACTCCCCGCTCGACGCTCTCGCGGACCTCGGCCTCCACTCCCTCGGGAAAGAGCTCGGGGGCGAGCCCGATACGCAGTCCGGAGATGTCGCGGGAGGCGCTCTCCACGTAATCCTTCACCTCGACGTCCCTGCTCGTGCAATCCATCCGGTCCACACCCGCCATAGCCTGGAGAACGAGAGCGCACTCGAGGGCCGAATGCTGCAGCGGCCCGATCTGGTCGAGGGAGCTGGCGAAGGCGAGCAGGCCGTAGCGGGAGACCCTGCCGTAGGTAGGCTTGAGGCCGGTGACCCCGCAATAGGACGCCGGCTGGCGGATGGAGCCACCCGTATCGGAGCAGAGGTGGAGCATACCCCGGGTAGCGGAACAAAGCGCCGCGGCACCACCACTCGAGCCGCCGGGGACATGGGTGGTCTTCCACGGATTCTTCGTAACCTTGATCGAGGAGTT
>JAKUSY010000239.1 GCA_022451445.1 Planctomycetota bacterium | reverse complement strand
TGGAGGCTGAGCCGGAGGAATGAGCCCGCATGGGGAAGACCCGGGAGCCCGCGATTCAGTCGGTTTTCGGGCGTTCCCGGTCTGACCAATTCCCCGAGTTGTCTCTGCCGCTGACGACGACGCCCTTTTCGTGCCAGTCATTTTCGGCCCGGACCTCGGGTGAGCAGTAGCGCAGGGTCAATCCGCAGCGGCGCCGTTTCGACTGGTTCGCCTTGGAGCCGTGCAGGAGCAGGTCGGAGTGCACCGAGACCTCGCCGGCCTCGAGCTCGATGGGCACGACCTCGCCATATCGCTCGGCATCGTCCACCGTCTGGTTCAGCACGTTGTGTTCTCCTTCGGCACTCTCACGCCAGGCGAGATGGCCGTGGCGGTGGGAGCCTGCGATGAAGCTCATGCAGGCGTTGTCGAGATCCGCCTTGTCGATCGCGAGCCAGATGGTCGCGGTTTTCGAGGGCGTCATCGGCCAGTAGCTGGCGTCCTGGTGCCAGGCGACAGCTTTTCCATCGCCGGGGAGCTTGCAGAAAAAATGCGATCCCCAGCCGATGACATCGGGTCCGAGAACGTCCCTGGCGATAGCCACTATGGGTGGGTGGGTGAGGATATCGAAGACGGTGCCGTAGAGAAGATGTGCCGTGCTGATGGAATAGCTGTCGCCGCCGGAGGCCAGGGTACGCTCCAGCAGTTCGTCAAAGTAGGTCCGGATGACGTCGATCTCGCCATCATCGTAGACTCGCAGGTTCTTGAGAAAGCCATCGCGATTGAAGCTTTCGACCTGTCCAGGCGACAAGGCCTGCGGGTTCCCGGTCAAGGAGGGGTGGAAGCGGAGGTCGCGTTCCATCCCCTCGATGTCCTCCCGGCCGGGAATCGCGCGAAATTCCTTTTTCATCTCAGGCCTATTTCCCGGGCTGCTCGATACGATAGAGATGGGTGTCGCTTCTGATGAAGAGCGCCCGGCCGGCAATGGCAGGAGATGCCATCAGCTTGCCGTCGAGCTTGTTGGTCGCCAGGACCTTGTATTCTTTTCCGGCGGCCAGGACGTGGCTCACGCCCTCGCGGCTGCAGGTATAGATCCGTCCGCGGATTTCGATGGGGGATGCACGGTAGTTACCACCGAGGCGTTCCTTCCAATGGACCTTTCCAGTCAGGGCATCGAAACAGCTGGTGATGCCCTTATCGTCCACGGCGTAGATCTCCTTGCCGACAAGCAGGGGGGAGGGGACATGCCCGACGCCGCTGGCGTTTTTCCAGATGATCTGCTTATCCGTCAGCTGGCCTTTACCGGGGCGAACGGCGTAGATGGCGAAGTTGTCCTGGCTTACCGAGCCGATGACGTAAAACAGGCCATTGCCGTAGGAGGGGCGGCCTACCTGCGAGAAGCCGGTATAGGGCATCCACCAGAGCTCCTTGCCGGTCCTGAGGTCGTAGGCCCCGACATGATCCGCGCCGGAGCTGACCAATTGAGGGACTCCGTCGATGGTCTTGGCAAGGGGAGTCGAGTACGCCATCTTCCCTATCGCGCGCGTGACTCTTTCGAGGTGCTGTCGAGCCTGCTTCCACCTGATCTTTCCGGTATATTTGTCGAGGGCGGCTATGTATTGCACGTCGATGCCGTCGCAGGTGAGGATCAACAGGTCCTCATGAAGGATCGGCGAGCTTCCGGCTCCCTGGATGACGTTGAAATTCAGTTCAGTATTCTTCCAGACAATTTTGCCCGCGGTGTCGAGGCATACCGTGCCGCGCGGCCCGAAGGTGACGTAGGCATGCTTGCCGTCCAGGACCGGCGTTGGGGAGGCGTAGCCGTGCTGGACGTGACGTGGACCTGCAGCCGAGGTCGTCAGGACCTCGATGTCGAAGAGGAGCTTGCCGCTGGCGCGGTCGACGCAGATGGCGTGAAGGGAGAGCCCCTTCTTCTCCGAGCTGGTCATCCAGACCTGGCTTCCAGAGATCACCGGCGAGGACCAGCCCTCGCCTGGGATCGCGGTTTTCCAGGCGATGTTTTTCGTTTCACTCCAGGTGAGCGGGATCCCCTCCGCATCCGAGTGCCCCTGCCCATCAGGGCCGCGGAATTGCGGCCAGTCCGCCAGCAGGCTGGAAGAGCAGAGAAAGGAAACCAGAAGGAGGAGGCTGGATCTCATGATGGTCCTCGGCTTGGCGCTGGGGTGGTTCAATATAATCAGTCCGGCTGCGCATCAGAGTCCATCCCGACGCCAGGAATGTCAAGTTCTCACCCTTTCCTTGTCAGGGGCCATGGCTTCGAATAGGCTATTGCCGGAGCTGAACCATTTCCTTTAGAGGGTGTACACATGAAGAAGTCGTCGCGAAGTCCTCTTGAGTCCGCCTTGCCTCGACGTGAATTTCTCAGGTATAGCGCCGCCGCCCTGGCTCTCGCTTCGCCTGGACTGCGGCTGCCCATCGCATCGGCGAAAGATCGAGAGGTTCCGGAGACCCTGGTGAAGGTCCTCTACGATTCCATGAATGAAAAGCAGAAGAAGGCAGTCTGCTTCGACTGGGATTATATCGAGCCGAAGCGTGGCCTGCTGCGCACCCGGCTCGAGAACAACTGGAAGATCACGAAGCCCTCGATCGACAGCGGCTTCTACACCGGCGAGCAAAAGGCTCTCATGCGCGAGATATTCCTCGGCATGACCCATCCGGACTGGCACGAGCGCTATGACAAGCAGCTGAAGGATGATGTCGGCGGCTTCGGCAAGCGCCAGTCGATCGCCATCTTCGGCAAGCCCGGAACGAAGCAGTTCGAGTTTGTTCTCGCCAGTCGGCATATGACCCTGCGCTGCGATGGAAATAGCGCCGAACACGTCGCCTTTGGGGGGCCTATCCTCTATGCCCACGAAGGGGAGAGTACTTTTGAGAAGCCGAACCATCCGAGCAACGTCTTCTGGCACCAGGCCGTCGCCGCCAACAAGCTCTACGACATGTTCGATGGCAAGCAGAGGAAACGAGCGCTCGTTACCAGCGGAATGCCTTCGGAAGAGCTGGTCGGCTTCCGCGGCCCCGCCGGAAAATTTCACGGCATCAAGGTGGCGGATTTTTCGGCGGACCAGAAAGAGCATCTTCAATTGGTTCTCAAGCTCCTGCTCGATCCTTTTCGCCAGTCAGATCAGGATGAGGTCGTTCGCTGCCTCAAGGTGCAGGGCGGTCTCGATGCCTGTCACCTCGCCTTCTACAAGGAGGGGGACCTGGGCAAGGATGGAATCTACGACAACTGGCGCCTGGAGGGGCCGAGCTTCGTCTGGTATTTCCGCGGCGACCCGCATGTTCACGTATGGGTGAACGTAGCCGATACGCACAAGGTCAAGCTCAACAGCTACCAGGACTCCGTCGGCGTCTGAGCCGGGTAGCCGGGCCGGTCAGCCGGCCTCTTCCGGGACCTGGAATGAATACAGTTTCGCGTTCCTCAGGTGGAATTTCAGCCGAATGACGCGCCCTTTCAGTGTGGATAAACGGCCGCCGTTCTTCCATTCGGGCTCCAGGCGAAGCTCGTCGACCCGGCGGTACCGCGTGGCTTGCTTCCCGCAGAAGGCGGGTAGCGGCTCTCCATCGCTCTTGAGCACCTCCACCCGGACCTCCTCGCCTTCGACATTGACCTGGAGTCTGCCGCCCTCCAGCCGGAACGGCCGGGTCAGGACGGTTCCCGGCGTATTCTTCGCCTCGAGGAACACGAATCCATCAAGCCGGAGAGTGGCGACACCGATCCCGATGGACGGCCGCGGCGCTCCATGCCGTTCGTTGGCCCCTGCGTAGTAGAGCCAGTGCTTGTCGGCATGTGTGATGATCTCCGAGGCGGGCTCGAGGAGGTCCTTGTCCCAGGAGCCCTCCGGGCCGCGCGGGATCATCTTTTTCCCGGAGTAGACCCACGCGAGATCCCAGCTGTCACCATCCCGGCTGGTGGCGATGTAGTACTCCAGCACGTCCCGCTCGTGGCGCTTGTGGTAGTCGGTGGGGCCTTCGCTCAGATCTCCCGGCCATTCGAATACCATCATCTGGGCGAAGTGAACGCCGTGGTAGATCCAGTCGCTGAGGCCGTAGATCTGCCGGCGCCTGCACTCCTCGGGCCCCTCGCGGTCGAACATCCATTCCCGCACGAGCTTCCAGGCGGTTGGGTCCGCCTTGATGTCCGGGTTGGTCATGCTGCGTGTGCCGCGAACCTCGAGACCATCGGGAGGACGTGGGTAATCGGTGCGCGTGAAGAGACGGTAGACCTTCGCATCTTCATCCCAGGTGATGTGGTTGGTGGTATCAGCAGCCCGGCCGGTGACGGGGTTCCCGTTGTTGTAGGGTTTCCAGTGGATGCCGTCGGCGGAATAGGAGAGGGCGGCCCGGATCGTCGCATGGGCGTAGCAGGCCTTGTACCGATGGGCCGGGTCGGTCTCATGCGGATCGATGTAGAACGTGGCGCTATCACCGCGGGCGGTATCAAGGCCGACCAGCCTGGAAACTTTTTGAAAACGTATGCCGTCAGTGGATTCAGCGTACCCGTAGGGGTTCCCCCTGTACCACAGCTTGAATTTTCCTTCGTCGTAGAGGACCGTTCCGTAAAACCCGGCGTTGAAAACCGGCTTCCCGCCGTTGAGCCTGGTTACCCTGCCCAGGTCGCGCGTGACATTGGTGGTCGCGGCGATGACGTAGTCATCCACGAGGAGCTGTTTGCGGTGGCCGACCCGGACCTCCCCTCCTTTGTTTTCCGTTGGCGGCGCCTCATCGAAATTCAGGTTGTCCACGGCCAGGGTGGTGCGGGCGCCTGAGCGGACCAGCTCAAGAACCACCACGCCAAAATAGGGCCGCCTCATTCCCAGGTCGATGCCTTTTCGATCGCCGGCGAATTTTCCCGTCGAGCCCGCGGCAAGGGCCTTGCCGATCTTTGAGTTCGCGTAGATTTTCCAGTCGACTCGGTTGGTGTTTTCGCCCGCGCCGTCGAGGTCTAACGAGTTGATGACAACCCCGCCGCCGCCCCTGGGGGTGAAGGTATACCAATAGTACCAGGGAGGCCCGGAGCCCCGGGGCCGGGGGTCTCCATCCAGCAGGTAGTTGGCGCCATCTCCGCCGTCCCAGCCATCGCGCCAGGTATTGACCGTCTTGCGGTCATTGCCGGCGCTGAAATCCAGGGCGATATTCGGCGTCCATCCATTGCCCATGGAGAAGGAATCGGTGAACCCTCCCGCGCCGGTGCCCGTGACATGGTCACCGTAGCCCGGCACTGACTGCAGTCCGGCCATCTCCTTGTCGATGGGCAGCCTGACGTTCTCAAACAGCAGGACCGTCGCCGTGAGGCGGGATGCCGGGAGGGTCACCAGCAAAACCATCAGTAGAATGTTTTTCCTGCACATGGTTTTTCCTCCAGGAGGGGTTC
>JAKUSY010000238.1 GCA_022451445.1 Planctomycetota bacterium | reverse complement strand
GGCAAGTTCATCACGAAACTCGACGCCCTCCTGGTCAACGCCCCCTCCATCATCTGTCACGACGGGGACGGCCTGCGAGGCTTCCAGCCGCGCTGGGAGAACCACAAGAGCAAGGACCGCAAGGGCAAGGTGCAGAACACCATCAGGGTACGCAAGACCTGGGCCGCGCCGATTGACCAGAAAGTTAAGCGCGTCTTTATCCAGGCCGGAAATCACCTCTACTGCAAAGGAGAGGGCAACCTCATCCTCGCGGTCGATTTGTCGAACATAATCGCGGGCGCCAGGGTGACCTGGAGCACCGAGCTTCCCGATGAGGCGCTCAATATGATCGCCGGCGATGAGAAACTCTATGTCAGTACAGCCGCCGGCAGGGTCTATTGCTTCGGGGGGGAAAAGACCGAGCTGCAGGTCCAAAAGGTAGAGCCCGCTCCTGAGGTTCCCGAGACCAAGAGCATCGTACCCCGGGGAGCCACCTGGAAATACCGGGATGATGGCCAGGACCCCGGCACCGAGTGGCACACGGTCAGCTTTGACGACTCAAAGTGGAAAGCGGGGCCGGCCCGGCTCGGTTACGGCGAGAACAACGAGAAAACCCGGCTGGACTTCGGAAAAGACGCGAAGAAGAAGTACGCGGCCTGCTATTTCAGGCATGCCTTTGAATTGTCAAGGTGGATTGAGTTCGGTGATCTCGAGCTCAAGATTCTCGCCGATGACAGCGCCATCGTCTATCTCAACGGGAAACAGGCGGCCCGCCTGCGCATGCCTGATGGGGCGGTAGATCACCAGACCTATTCAGGCATCCAGATCAAGAAGGAGAACGTCTTCGACAAGATCAGGATTCCCGGCAATCTTCTCCAGCCGGGAACGAACCTGCTGGCGGTAGTGGTCCATCAGCAAAGAGCCGACAGCTCGGACCTGACCTTCGACCTCGACCTCACGCCTCTCACCAGCCCGCGGGTTATTCCACAGCCGGACAAAGGCGCCGTGAATGCTGAAGCTGAGACAAAATGGACCGCCATCGCGGCACAGATCCTTGAAACGACGAAAACGCGAAAGGGCTATTGCCTGGCCCTCGGGCTGGGCTCCGGGGAGCTTGTCACTGCGCTGAGCGCCCAGTCGGATCTCCACATCATCGCCATCGAGCCCGACAGCGGCAAGGTCGCCTCATTCAGAAGACGAATGGACGCGCTGGGCCTCTACGGACTTCGAGTTGCCGTCATAACAGGAGAGCCCCTGGGAATTCCCCTGGCTCCCTATATGGCCGACCTTGTCGTTTCAGAGGATCTCGCCTTCGCTATGGAAAAACCGGCCGAAGCCGCCCGAGGTGTCTACAAGCTGCTGCGCCCCTTCAGCGGGGCGGCCTGCTTCCCGGTCAGAAACGAGTCCCTGGAAAAAGCCTTTGCCTCGAGCGACCTCCACGGCTGCGAGAGCCAATCGATCGACTCCCTCTTCATCGCCAGGAAAATCACCGCTCCGGCGGGATCAGGCAACTGGACCCATCAGTACGGAGACGTATCCAACTCCGTGGCATCGACTGAAATGAACGTTCGGGCGCCCCTGGGACTTCTCTGGTTCGGCGGCCCCTCCAACTCCGGGGTCCTGCCCCGGCACGGACATGGCCCCACTCCCCAGGTCGTCGAGGGGCGGGTCATCATCGAGGGGCGCGATATGCTGCGCGCGGTCGATGCCTATACCGGGCGCCTGCTGTGGAAGAGAGATCTCAAAGACTTCGGGGTCCCCTACGACAATACCGATCACCAGCCGGGGGCCAATATTCTGGGCAGCAATTACGTCTCGGTGCCTGACGGCATCTACGCGATCTATAAAAAAAGCTGCCTCAGGCTCGATCCCGACACAGGAAAAACCGTTTCAGAATTCAAGGTCCCTACAGGTGAGGAAAACCCCCAGCCTGCCGAATGGGGCTACCTGGGAATCTGGGGTGACTTTCTCATCGCCGGCATCCAGCCCACCAAGCTGCGATACCCGGACTACTCGAAGGACGAAATCAACGGGTTGAAAGATGACCAGGTCAAGAGCCTGCTCACACGGCTTGCGAATCTGAAGGACTTCGAGGTGAGCGCGAGAGAGAAGAAGCAGAATATCAAGGACCAGCTGACCGTGAATCTCAACCGGCTCCTGACCGAAGAGACGATGCCCCAGAAGATTCCCCCCAAGATCAGGGCAAAGGCCGGGACCGACAAGCTGGAGAAGGAGCTTCGCAAATACCTCGAAGCGGTTCCCGGCAGGAGCTCCTCGGATGCCGCGGCCGTCCGGATCAAGAGAACGATTCTCAACAAGGTTTTCGGCCTTCCTGAATACAAGCCCAAGTCCGCCGGCAAGGACGGCAGCTGGAGAGGAGTAGGCAGCAAGAGGCTCGCGATACTGAATCGCCACAACGGTGAGATCATCTGCGAACACGAGGCCGGCTACAACATCAGGCACAACACCCTGGCCGCCGGCAACGGCAAGGTCTTCTTCATAGACCGCCTGACGGATGCCCAGCTCAACCACTTCAAGCGCCGGGGCAAGGTCGCCAGGGAGGAGCGCTCCATCAAGGCCGTTGAGCTGAGCACAGGCAAGGTTCTCTGGAAGCTGGGCGAGCGGGTCTTCGGGACCTGGCTCGGGTACTCGGAGAAACACGACATCCTCCTGCAGGCCGGCAGCAAGGCCAAGGACCGGGCCGGGGATGAGGTCGCCCAGGGCATGGTCGCCTACCGCGGCGCAACCGGCGAGAAGCTGTGGGAAAATTCCGACAAATACAATGGTCCCCCGATTCTCGTGGGCCAGCTGGTGGTCACCCAGGCCGATGGATCGCCCGGACACGCCTACAACCTGCTTAGCGGGGAGAGGCTCAAAAAGACCCACCCGGTCTCCGGCCTGCCCGTGAACTGGGCCTATACACGGAACTACGGCTGCAATACCGCCATCGGCTGCCCGAACATGATCACCTTCCGCTCCGCCGCGGCAGGCTATTACGACCTTTCAGGAGATTCAGGTACGGGCAATCTCGGTGGATTCCGTTCCGGCTGCACCTCCAACCTGATCCCCGCCGGAGGGATTCTCAACGCCCCGGACTATACGCGCACCTGCTCCTGCTCCTATCAGAACCAGGCGTCCCTTGCCTTCGTTCACATGCCGGAAGCCGAGATGTGGACCTTCAGCGCCTACAAGAACGACGACAGGGGTGTCGACAACCTCGGTCTCAATTTTGGCGCCCCGGGAGACCGCCGGGGGAAGGATGGAACCTACTGGCTCGATTACCCCAGCGTCGGCGGGCCATCGCCGGGCGCCAGGATCAAATTGAACGGCAAGGGACTGAAGTACAAGCGCGTGCATTCAGCTCTCATCGAGACTGGAGACCTGCCCTGGATTTCATCCTCCCTCCTCGAGGGAGAAGCGGAAATCATCGTCACCCTCAACCGCAAAACCACCGAGCCCCTCGAGCTGGAAAACCTCGTCGAGGGCCGGAGCCCCATCTTCACCCGAAAGGCAAAGCTCTACACCGATTCGGGAGAAGGAACAAAGACGAAGGGCGCGCGCGACGCCTCCAGCAGTCTTGGACAGGACGGCGGGAAGGACGCTCTCGATGCGAGTATCGAAAACTGTGAAGAGCTCTCGCCCGCCAGTATCAGCGTCGAGCTCAGGGCCCGGGTAAACTCTAACATTGACTACATCGACGCCCGCGGTTCGGGGAAGGACTCACAGCACGGATTCGTCTTTGACAACCGCAAGCCCAGGGTCCGCTATTTCATAGCGAATGAGGCTGGCGACAACAACGAGAAAGAAATCAGGATCGATTCCTCCAGGGAGCTCCCCAGGGACAAGTGGGTCCACATTGCCTTCACCTACGATGCCGCCAGTGGGCGGGGCGCCCTGTATATCGCTGGCATGCTGGCCGGAGAACACCAGGGACCCGCCAACCGGCGGCTGTGGTGGGACAATAAAAAACCGAAGTACCTCATCGCCAAGGGAGCCAGGGGCGCCGGCAACCTCATTGACGAACTGCGGGTCTGCAATGTGAGCCTCTCGCCCTCCCAGCTACTGGAAAAAGGCACCGAGGCGGTGGAGGACGGGAAGGTCGCCGGCTTCTGGAACATGCGGAAGCCCAGGGGAAAACCGGACTCTGACCTCTACACCGTCCGTCTTGTCTTCGCTGAAACGGAAGAGGTGGAGGCCGGCCAGAGGGTCTTCGATGTCCAGCTGCAGGGAACCACCCGCCTGGAGAAACTGGACATCGTCAACGAAGCGGGCGGCCCGCGGCGGGAAATCATCAAAACGTTCAATGATGTCTCCCTGGGGGAAAACCTGCGGCTGAAGCTGAAAACCCGGGGAGAGCTGCCGCCAATACTCAGTGGACTCCAGGTAACCCGCAAAACCTCGAAATAACGTGATTTAAGTCATTTCGCCGCGAATTAATTCAACCCCGCCGAATCAATTATCCTTTTCTACCGAACCGAGTAGAAATACAATCGTCCCACGGGTAAGAATCCATTGTTACCCCTTAGATCTACAAACTCTCATTACCCGTAAAAGAAAGGCGATACGATGAGATCTCTCTTCACCAGAACTCTTCTGACCGCGGCGGTATTTACCGTCTGCGCGGGGCCTCTCCTTGCAAAGGACGCTCCCGGAAAGAAGGTTCCCTCCCCCCACTCCCAACTGGTGAAAGCGGCAAAAGCCCTCTCCAAGATCAAGGGCTTCAAGACCACCCTCACCGTACGGGGCGGGCTGTCGAACGTCGCTGACCACAAAATCCATCAATTCGCGGTCAAGGAAACCTACCAGGGCGATATCTACAAGGGGCTGATCCACGTCTCGGCGAAGGAATCCTTCAAGACTCCCAGGAAGGGCGTTCGTTTTATCGAAGGCGCCTGGAGGAACATCTACTCCGATCCCGATGGCAAGATGCTGCAGACCTTCTTCAACTTTCCCCAGGAGGTCCTCAAGCAGGCTCTGCGCCATGCGAAAAAGAGCGGGAGGTGGCTCGATGCCGACAAGCCCGCCGCCGAAGCCGGGAAAAACCCGGCCAGGCCCGCCGCCGAAGAGTTCGAGCTCGAGGGGAGCGGAAGAACGGTGGTTTCAAAGAAGCGCCTGTCGGAAAAAGAGGCCGGCGCCAACATGCCCACCATCATGCTCGTAGAAACTCCAACCAGGGAAGCTCTCAATCACTACCTGGCAGTGGAGAAATCCGGCTGTCTCAGCGGTGGCTGAGGCGTTTCTCAATTCGTGTCCGGTGCGGACAAGACAATGACCAACGCCTTCTATGAAATCGAGATTGATCCTGAAACCGCTCTTCCCATCCGAATCAAGGTTACCGCGCTGACGGGCCGCAAAGGAAAAACCCGTCGCAAAGGCAACAAGATCGTCGGTG
>JAKUSY010000237.1 GCA_022451445.1 Planctomycetota bacterium | reverse complement strand
GATCCCGCGGCCTTTTCCGGGTTTAAAAAGAAGGCCGACGAGGTTCGCGGCAAGCTGCGGGCACATATCGACTCCCAGCATGAGCTCATCACCCGGACAGCCCGTGAGCGAACGGGCGATTATCTTCTGAGGGCGGCGACCACGAAGCCCGATGTCGCCGAGACCGGGGTTTTCTTCCTCTCGCTTTCCCCCGGAGATCTCAGGCCGCTGCTGGTGGCGCGCTGGCGGCGTTACCTCCAGGAGCGGGGGCGCGCGGAGGATCCGGTCTTCGGCCTCTGGGCAGAGGTGCTGGCGCTCGAGGGGGCCGGCGACTTTGCCTCGAGATCCTCGCAGGTGGTGCGGAGCTGGCTTGCCCGTACCCCGGGGACCGGGGAAGGGCAGCTGAACCCGGTGCTCAGGAGCGCCCTGGCTGGAGCAGCGCTGGATTCACCGCGGGCGCTGGCCGCCTTCTACGGCTCCGTCTTCAAGCGGATCCGGGAAGAATCAGTCAAGGAGGGCGGCCAGGTGGAGCTTGATGGGGCGAAGAAACAGCTGCTCGCTCCGCTTGTTTCCGAGGAGGGTCCTCTCTTTATTCCGAAGCGTCTGACCTTCCTGCACATGAGCAGGGTGCCGAGGGATCACCACGGTAACTTTCTCAAGCAGATCGATACGATGGCTGTGGGCAATGCCGGCGCTCCGCCGCGAGCCATGGTGCTGGTGGACACAGCTGATCAGCGTAATCCACGGGTCTTTGTCCGCGGCAATCCCAGGCGCCCGGGCAAGAGTGTGCCGCGGCGCTTCCTGGAGGTGCTCTCGAAGGGTGAGCGAACGGCTTTCAAGGCGGGCAGCGGCCGCCGGGAGCTCGCCCGGGCGATTGTCCATCCGGAGAATCCTCTCACGGCGCGCGTGATGGCCAATCGAGTCTGGATGCATCTCGTGGGCTCCCCGCTGGTCGCCACCCCGAATGACTTCGGGGTGCGCAGCGATCCTCCGACTCATCCGAAGCTGCTCGACTGGCTTGCGCGCTCCCTGGTTGACGGAGGCTGGTCGCTGAAGCGGCTTCAGCGGTCCATCGTGCTCTCGAGCACCTACAGGCAATCGAGCGGCTATCGTCCCGCCGCTGCCGGGGCCGATCCCGCCAATCGTCTGCTCTGGCGCGCGCACCGCAGGCGGCTCGATTTCGAGTCCATGCGGGATTCGCTGTTGCTCGTCGCCGGCCGGCTCGATACCAGGATGGGAGGGCCCTCGGTGGACGTGGCCGGGGATGCCGGTAACCGTCGCAGGACGGTCTATGGGTTTGTGGACCGCCAGGAGCTGCCGGGTCTCTTCAGGTCCTTCGATTTTCCCAGCCCTGACCAGTCGATCGGCCGGCGTCCGGAGACTACAGTTCCCCAGCAGGCTCTCTTCGCCATGAACTCTTCTTTTGTCGTGGCCCAGGCCAGGGCGGTGGCCCGGACCGCGGACGGCTCTGCGGGGCCTGAGCGAATCGCCTCCCTCTACAGCAGGGTCTACCAGCGCCTGCCGAAAGATCGTGAGCGGGGAGATGGCCTGGCCTTTATCAAGGCTCTCGACCGCGAGGGCAGCCGGCAGGACTTCGGTCCCTGGGAGCAATATGCGCAGGTGCTTTTGCTGACCAACGAATTCTTTTTCGTGGATTGAAACGATGAGCAGGGTGAATCACGACGGGGTAAACGCGGGTCTCGGCCGCCGGGAGATGCTCCGGCGGACCGGCGTCGGCATGGGCTGGCTCGGATTGCTCGGCCTGCTCTCGGATTCGCGGACCCTGGCCGGGAGTGTCCCCGGCCGCCCCGATTCAGCCCGCCCTCTTCTTGCCCGCCCGCCGCATTTTTCGCCCAGGGCGAAGAGCATCATCCATATCTATCTCAACGGCGGTCCCTCCCAGGTGGACACATTCGATCCCAAGCCCGCTCTGAAGAGGTACTCGGGCAAGCCCCTGCCCGGGGGCAACCTGACCACCGAGCGGCCCACCGGCGGATTGCTTCCCTCTCCGTTTGAATTCCGGCGCTGGGGAGAAAGCGGCCTCGAGATCAGCGAGATCTTCAGCCGTACGGCCGCCCATGCCGACGAGATGACCATCATCAGGAGCATGTACGCCAACACTCCGAACCACGAGCAGTCGATGCGGCTGATGAATTGCGGAGATGAACGCCTGAACCGGCCGAGTCTCGGCTCCTGGCTGCTCTACGGCATGGGAACCGAGAACCAGAACCTGCCGGGCTTCGTGGTCCTGTGCCCGGGCTATCCCGTCGCCAATGTGTCGAACTGGCGCTCGGCGTTCCTGCCGGGCATCTACCAGGGAACCCATATCGACACCCGCAAGAGCAAGGTGAAGGAATTGCTCGAGAATATCGAGGCCGGGCATGTTTCCCCCGCCGCGCAGCGCAGGCAGCTCGATCTGCTCTCGCGCCTGAACCGTCGCCATCAGGGCGAACGCGGCGCAGATGCGGCTCTCGAGGCCCGGATCCAGTCCTTCGAGCTCGCCTTCCGCATGCAGCTTGAGGCGACCAGGGCCTTCGATATCAGCCGTGAGCCGAAATCCATTCGCGAACTCTATGGCTCCAGTCTGCAGAACCGGCCGCTCCTGATGGGCCGCAGGCTGGTGGAGAGAGGGGTTCGGTTCGTCCAGCTCTACCACGGCAATGTGCAGCCCTGGGACAGCCACTCGGAAATCGGCAAGGAACTCCGCACGCTTGCCGGCGAATGCGACCAGGGCATCGCCGCGCTGCTTACAGACCTCAAGCAGAGGGGCCTGCTGGAGGATACGCTGGTGATCTGCGGTGGGGAGTTCGGCCGAACGCCGGCCGTCGAGGTCGCCCAGCCCGGAACCGGCAACAACCGCCTCGGCCGCGACCACAATCACTGGGGTTTTAGCGTCTGGCTGGCGGGCGGAGGGGTCAAGGGAGGACAGGCCTACGGCGCCACCGACGAGTTCGGCTACAAGGCGGTTGAGAACCGGGGTCACATCCACGACCTGCATGCTACGATGCTTCACCTGCTCGGTTTTGATCACGAGAAGCTAACCTATCGTCACGCCGGGCGGGATTTTCGCCTGACGGATGTCTACGGCAGGGTTGTAAAGGAGATCCTCGCATGAATTTTCCGGGGTTTGTGTCGGCGCTGTGTCTCGCTTTCTCGGCGGTTTCCGGGCTCTTCGCCGAGGGGCTTTCCGAAGCCGAATTCCAGCGCCTGCATAAGAAGCTGCAGGTCTCCGGGGAGAAACCCTGGCGGACCATCCCCTGGAAGATATCCCTGCTCGATGCCCAGCGTGCGGCGGTGAGCGAGAAGAAGCCGATCTTCATCTGGGCCATGGACGGACATCCCCTCGGCTGCACGTGAAACAACGGAGTGCTTGACCGTGAGTCAACATTCAAAGACCCTGAGATCGTCCGCCTCCTGAAGTCTCGTTTCATTCCCGTGGCCATCGACCAGGCCTACCAGAGGCGCCAGAAAGACGCAGAGGGCGAGTTTTATCGCAAGATTGCCGGGCAGGGGCCGCGCAATAACTTCCAGGGCACCACCCAGGGGCTCTACCTCGCCACAGCCGGCGGCAAGCTGCTGGGTTTCAACAACAACCGCGGTGGCGATCGCATCAGGCGCATGATGAAGAAGGCGCTCGAGGGTTTCCGGGCGTCGGGGGCGGCGGTGATCGAGCGCGGCAAGGTGGATGCCCGCTATAATCCGAGTTCGCCCGAGGGGGGGATGGTGGTGCGGGTGCAATCGAAGATCCTGGGGGGCTACGAGGAGACGACCGACCGCTGGAGGAAGATCTTCCAGGGCTCCCTCTCACGCGACAACCTCTGGGTAACGAAGGCAGAGCACGATGCCCTGGTAGCGGGAAGGCTCCTGCCCACCCTCAAGAAGCGCATCGCGCGCTACCACCTGGTCGACAATACCCGGGGCGAGCCTCCCATGTGGAAAGCCGATGAGATTCGTTCCCTCGAGCTCTCTCTCGAGGACGGTCGCCTGAGCGGAACCGTTCATCTCGAGACCACCAACGGCAAGCGCGGCTACAAGGCCAGCCTGCTGGGCCGCGTCGAGAAGAAGAACGGCAGGGTTGTCCGCTTCGACCTTGTCGCCCGGGGAGAGTTCTGGGGCGAGGGAACCTATACCCGCGGAGCCCCCAAGGGCAGGTTCCCGCTGGCGGCCTCCTTCACCCTTGCTGACGGCAGCGATATCGCCGACGGCGTACCGCCGCAGGGCTCGCGCGGCTGGGTGCGCGGCTACCTGCGGCAGTAGGCTGTCGGGGCAGAGAGGGCCGCCGCAGGGACATCCTTTTAGGGATCCCTGCGGAGGCGGCTACCAACCTGGAAAATCAGAGGTAGGCGTCCCATTCTTGCCGTACCTCTTGTCTGTGGTCCGGCTTGCAGTAAAGCGCCCCCTCGGCATGATTGTGCATCTCCTTGCGGCCGCGCTCGGAGATCTCGTAGCGGACGCGTTCCTCGAGCATTTCGAGTTGCCTGATGAGATCGGCCGTACCGTCGATTCCACGGCAGTACCGGCTGAAAAATGCCAGCTGCGTCTTTACCATCAAGCCTGCCTCACGAAAAGCTCCGTCACGGTTCATCCCGGAAGCATCGCGCACCACCTCGGCCTGCCAGGCCCTGGCGACTCTCAGGGAGAGCGCCTTGTTACGCTTCTGTTTCCTGAGAGAATCGGAAGGGGTCGCGAAATCCAGGCTGGTTGATCCCAGCTCCACATCCTCTTCACGGTCGCTGCCGGGCCGTTTGAAGGAGATGCGCCCCCGGAAGTCGAGCGAACTGGCAGGTTCGCCGCGCGGACAGGTCAGTCGCAGGATGATATGGCGCTCACGACCTTCGATGATGGAGCCAAGGTGGCATCGAACCAGGCCGGGGGCGTTGTCTGTCGGAAGATTCCCGACGCAGGCCGCCTTGATATGGGAGGGGAGGCGGACCTCGACCTTGATATCTTCCGCATAGGTGTTGAGGAGTTCTCCGAGCTCTCCGAGGAGGACCTCGATGATCTCGTGCGGGCGTTCGGCATCGTGCAGACGGCCGCCGCCGTGCTCACTCAGGACGGCAAGCTGCTCGGGAGAGTAGCCATCGCCAATTCCCACGCAGGTGGTGTAGATACCACGCTCCCTCAACTCGGCGGCGTGGTGGGCCAACTCCCGGGGATCGAGGATGCCCTCGTTGGCATGGCCATCGGAGAGCAGGATCACCTGGTTGCGGCGCCCCCCGTCTCCTTCTCTCAGGCGGGCGACCGTCTCGGCCCCCCGGAGCCATCCTCCCGAGAGGCAGGTCATTCCGCCCGAATGGACCTGGCCGAGGATGGAGTCGGCACGCTTTTTTCCGATCCTGTCCATGGGAAGGCCCTCGAAGAGAACATCGACACGGTCATCGAAGACCACCACCGAGAGTGT
>JAKUSY010000236.1 GCA_022451445.1 Planctomycetota bacterium | reverse complement strand
ACCCAGGGATACGGGCAATATGTGCGCCGATGCGGATGCCCTCTACGTCACAGTGGAGAACTCCTGCTGGCGCCTCAACGGCCAGGACGGCCGCCTCGAACGGGTCTATTCCGCCGGCGATGGAATCGCCGACAAGAGCGTTGACTGGTGATACGCCGCGGTAGTGGAGGATCAGCTGATCGGGAGCCGGGTTGCCCCCGGCTCGAGCTATAGCGCCTTCAGCGGGCCGGACAAATGGTACGACGAGACCTCCGGCGGCTTCGGAACGTCCCAGGTCGTCAGCCGCTCGATCTTCGCGGTCGCCAGGGATGATGCCCGTCGCCGCTGGAGCCGTGATGCCGGCGCCATAGTGAACTCCACGATAACCATCGGCGGCGGCAGGCTGTATTACATCGAATCTCGATCGAGCTCGGTTCTGAACGCGGGCGCGGGGAGAACGGGCTCCTCCGATCTGTGGCGGAACAACTTCCTCGTGGCGCTTGATGTAGAGAGCGGTGATGTCCTCTGGCGGCAGCCCGTGACTCTCCCCGCCTCGCCGGCCCCGGTGGTCGCCTTCCTGCTCTATTCTGAAGAACGGCTGATCACATCCGTCGTCAACAGCAGGTACTACGTGACCTGCTATTCGGCGGTCAACGGCGCCCGGCAATGGGAACGGGATCATTCCTGGAACCGCAACCATCATGGCGGCCACATGTATCACCCCCTGGTGGTGGGGGACAAGGTCATCGTGGAGCCTCGCGGCTACGACCTCTTCAGCGGCGCTACGGCGTTCAATTCGCTGCCTTCGCGTGGCGGTTGCAGCACCATGAGCGCCGCGGGGCGAACCGTAATCTATGTCGACTGGGATTACGACAACGGCTCCTTCGGCTTCTGGAACGTGGAGAGCGGCGCCAGGGTCCAGAAGGCCGGATCGAGGGGAAGCTGCTGGCTCGGGCTGATCTCCGGCGGAGGCATGGTCTTCAGTCCTACAGCCAGCTCCGGCTGCGTATGCCGTTATCCGCTGCAGACATCGATAGGATATTCATCATGGTGAGCTCCCGGAACAGGAAAACTCACGCGGCGCCGGCGCGGCGGCAGGGAGGAGAGCTTCGAGGGGTCCTCCGCGTCTTCGGGATCCTGCTCGCGCTGCTGCCGGGACTCGCGGGGGTGTTGTTTGCCGAGGACTGGCCGACCCATCGCCGCGATCTCCAGCGAAGCGGTGTCTCTCCGGAGCGACTGCAGCTTCCCCTGACGCAGACCTGGGCCTACCGCTCCGCCAACCCGCCCGCTCCGGCCTGGACCGGTCCCGCGAAGAAAAACTACTACGCCACCAATCAGGTGCTCCTGAAGTCACGGCTGGCCTTCGACCGCGCCTTCCACGTGGCGGTGGCCGGGGATGGCCTCTACTTCGGCTCTGCAGTCGACGATACGGTCTACCGGCTGAACCCGGCCAACGGTCGGCGGCAGTGGGCCTATACCACGGATGGGCCGGTGCGTTTCGCTCCGACCATAGAATCCGGCCACGTCTACTTCGGGTCGGAGGATGGAACGGTTTATTGCCTGCGCCAGGCCGATGGTTCACTGCGCTGGAGCTATACGGCCGCGGGTGAGGACAACCGCCTGGTGCCGAGCAACGGGCGCTACGTCTCTCTCTGGCCGGTTCGAAGCGGTGTTCTCGTCAGTGGCAATGTGGCCTATTTCAGCGCGGGGTTCTTTCCCGGGGAGGGAGTCTATATTTGCGCCGTCGATGCTGTCACGGGATCGGACCGCGGCGCCAATCACTGGCGGCGGTTGCGCAGGAATGATGTATCGCTGCAGGGCTACGCCCTTCTCTCCGCGTCCAATCTCTACTTTCCGGCCGGAAGAAGCTCACCGTACGTATTCAACCGATCCTCGGGGCTCCTGCAGGGCCGCTTCGGAGGAGATGTGATGGGCACCTTCGCGCTGCTGGCAGGAGATTCGCTGATCAACGGGCCGAGCTCCCGGGAGGGGGCCAGCCTCGAGGAGTTCAACGCCGCCAGTCGTGACAGCCTGGCCGTCTACGACGGAGGCAATTCCATGGTCGTCACCTCCTCGGTATCTTATCTGCTCGCGGATGATTCCCTGACCGCGTTGAACCGCAGCAACAGGAGGGTGATCTGGAGCCGGGACGTCAGCTTCCCCTACGAGCTGGTCCTCGCCGGGGACACGCTCTTCGCCGGCGGTCGCGATGAGGTCGCAGCTTTTGACAGTGCCACCGGTGAGACGGTCTGGAGCTCGCCGGTGGAGGGCAGGGCGTATGGGCTGGCGGTTGCCGGCGGGAGGCTCTTCCTCAGCACTGACAGGGGTACCATCCATGCTTTCGGCCCAGGGGTTGAAGGGCGCCCGGCATTCGTGAGGGGAGACTCCAACCGGGACGGGACCGTTGACATCTCCGATGCCGTGACGGTTCTCTTTCACCTCTTCAGGGGAGAGTCATCGCTGGAATGCGAAGACCATGCCGACTCGGATGACAATGGCCGCCTGGAGCTGACCGATGCCGTCTACCTGCTCGATTTCCTGTTCAGGAGCGGAGCAGAGCCCCGGCCTCCCTACCCGGTTCCCGGCCTCGACACCACCACCGATCTCATCGAGTGCGGGAATTCACCCTGAGCCCGGCGGCCTCGCCACGAAAAAAAAACGGCCGGCCCGAAGGCCGGCCGGTCAGCAGATTGTAAGCCGGATTCTGTTGGTTGGACCGAGGTCCAACCCGAGGCCATTCATCTTTGCGACCTACCCGGGAGTGGTGCGGACGAATCCGCGCGAGACGGGCAGCCTCTGCTCCCCTATTCGGTCTTGCTACGTGCGGGGTTTACCATGCCGAGGAGTGTCACCACCCTCGCGGTGAGCTCTTACCTCACCTTTTCACCCTTACCGATTCTCTTTCGAGGTCGGCGGTATATTTTCTGTGGCACTTTCCCTGGGATCGCTCCCGGTGGAAGTTATCCACCACACCGCCCTGCGGAGTCCGGACTTTCCTCGGCCCTGAATCAATGAGTCGGCCCGAAGGCCGTCAACTGTGGGCCGCGGTCTCGACCTCTACTGACTCGGCGATTATAGCAGCGGACGAATGAAAATCCACTCCAGGCAGGCAATTACGGCGCAGAGGATCAGCGTTATTCCCGTGAGCAGGAAAAAATAATGCAGGCTCTGGCGCAGGATGCGGCGGGGTTCATCGGGGTAGCTCATAGCGTTCACCAGCGGGATGATGAAGCCGAGGCTGAGGAGGGCGAGAATCTCGGTCGCAAGCCTCATTTTGCCTCTCCTTCCTTTGCGGGGCCATTCGCGGCCTGCTGCCAGGTTTCCGAGTCGAGAATGTTCAGAACGAGCAGGATATTGAGCATGCCGCTCACGACACAGCAGAGGATCCCAAGGTTCAGATGGACTGGCATGTTCTGGATCGAGCGCAGGCCATCTTCATGGACAGGGTCTCCCCAGGCCCAATTCGAGATGAACGTACTCAGGCCGTTGCCCGCCTCGAGGCAGAAAAAAACGGGATGCACCTCGTAGGTAACGGCCATGGAGCCGCCCAGGATGGATTCTCCAACCCAGAAGAGCCCCAGCAGGATGATTCCAAGCACGAGGGCTTTTTTCCTGTAGCCGAGAATCCAGTAGCCTGCTCCCGGGATGAGCCAGGTGAGCACGGCGGCCAGGATTCTGTCGAAGAGAGAATTGTCAGTCATCGTGGTTTCATTTCGCAGGCAGGGGTCCTGTCCGTTTCCCGGAGGAGCTACATCTCGAAACGTTCACCCAGGTAATATTTACGGGCATTGGGATCGGAGAGGATCTGTTCACGGTTGCCGTGGGCGATGATCCTGCCGTCGAGGATGATGTAGGAGCGGTCGGTCGTGTTCAAGGTCTCTCGAACATTGTGGTCTGTCAGCAGGATTCCTATGCCCTTGTCCGTCAGCTTCATGATGATCTGCTGGATCTCGCTGACGGCGATCGGATCAACCCCGCTGAACGGTTCGTCGAGCAGGATGAGGCGGGGCTCCATGATGAGCGCCCGGGCTATCTCCAGGCGCCTCTTCTCGCCGCCTGAGAGAACAGCCGCCTTGGAATTGAGCAGCTTGCCGAGCCCGAACTCCTCCACCAGCTCATCTCGCTTCCGGACGCGGTCGGCGGGCGGCATCGGCGAGAGCTCCAGGATCGCGTTGAGATTCTGTTCCACCGTCAATCCCCTGAAGACGCTTGGCTCCTGGGACAGGTAGCCCATTCCGAGACGGGCGCGTTTGTACATCGGGTAGCGCGTCACATCTCTTCCCATGAAGAATATCCGCCCCTCGTCCGGGTTGACCATGCCGATTGTCATGCGGAACGTGGTCGTTTTTCCGGCGCCGTTCTTGCCGAGCAATCCGACGATCCTGCCCGGCTCGACGCTGAAGCTGACGCCATGCACCACGAGCTTCCCGGTGTAGCTCTTGGTCAGGCCCTCTACCCGCAGCAGTGGCTCCTGCTCGGCGGCGGGCTCTTTCGTGGAGACTGCCGTCTCGGAGTCGGTCTCTCCGCCGGCTTCTCCACCGTGGACCGGATTGTCACTGCCTGATGTCATGATTCCATCTCCTCTTCACTCAGCGTATGAACCGCAACTGGAAATTATCAGGCCAGCCCGGCCAGAAGACCAGGAGCGCCTTGCCCAGCATATTGTCTCCCGGCACGGACCCCCAGAATCTTCCATCTGAAGATGATGGGCTATTGTCTCCGAGCGCGAAAAACCTTTCGTCCTCCAATTGGATGCCATGCGACCACGGCGCGCCGTAGTCGCTGGTGTAGTAGGTGTCCTGCCAGATCTCGATCTCTTCCACGTTCGCGTTTACCCGGTTGCCCAGCAGGCGGAGGTAATACTGTGAGTGGTCAGCCGGGGGCGGCGGCTCGCGGACATCCGGGACGGTGACGTATCCCTCGAAGGCCTTGAGGCTGAAGATAATTTCCGAGTTGAGGCGGACGATCAGGCAGTCATCGCAGTTGACCAGGTCGATCCTGCTCTCTTCATTCAGCGGCAGGGAGATGCCCTCCTTCTCCTGGAATATCCCGGGGTCCGGGTGTCTCAGCTTGAGGGGGTTCTTGATGTCGCCGCGAGGTTCGTTGACGACACGCTCGAGCACCGCGGGTCTCCCGGGTGCCGGCTTGCCTGTAGGCAGGCGCAATTGAAAGGTCCAGTCCCCGTCGCGGATCTCGGCCCCGATCCATCCCCCGGCCGTCGCCGGTCTGACGGTAAAGCCGAGCTTCATATCTCCAACGCTATAGCGGCGGGGGGAGTTTCCGGAGAGCGAGTTGTACGGGATGTAGTTATCCAGTCCCCGCTGGTATTCAAGCAGGGCGGGCTCGGAGCTCTTTGCCGAGGTGATGCTCCAGCGGCCATCGGAGAGCTCCTGCCAGGCCCCG